>JAJZRT010000043.1 GCA_021802595.1 Pseudomonadota bacterium | reverse complement strand
CAACGGCCTGAACGTGGCCGAGCCCGACATCGTCGCCGCGATCACGGCCGGCGCCGACCTGGCCGCGCTGCAGGCCACGCTGAAATGCGGCACCGAATGCGGTTCGTGCGTGCCTGAACTGAAACGGCTGCTGGCCGGGAATCGGGCGGCGGCATGAGGATTCAATCCCTTTTGTGCCCGCGAAAGTACACGCAGGGCATTTCAGGCTGGCTGCGGCGCACCACCCGGGCGCTCTCCCGCGCCCGTGGCGGGGAACAGGAAACCTCCATCCGTTGCGAGAGCGAGCTGTGCCGCCTCTCGGGCCTGCCGTCGAGTTTCTTCCCGGCCTTCGTGGATAAGGACGCATGAGCTACGCCACCCTCATTCGCCAGATCGAGGCTGGCGAAGGCATGGGCTTCGTCGAGGCGCGTGCGCTTGGCGCGGCCCTGCTCGACGGCGGCGTGCCGGAACTGGAAACCGCGGCCTTCCTGGTCGTCCTCAACCAGCACGATCCCGGACTGGATGTCTGGCTGGGTCTGCATGCCGCGCTGGCGGAACGGCTGCCGGATTTCGTGGCACCGGCCAGTCCGTTCCGCACCGTGGTGCTGCCCGCCTATCACGGCGTCCGCAACCATCCGCATCTCACCCCACTGCTCGCGCTGCTGCTGCGGGGCTTCGGCATTCCGGTTCTGATTCATGGCGTGCTCGAAGGCGGCGGCGGGACGGCGGCGGCCTACGTGCTGCGCGAACTCGGCGTCATGCCATGCAGCACGGCGGCCCAGGTCAACATGGCCCTGCAGGATGACGGCATCGCCTTTGCGCCGGTGGCGCTGCTGGGCCCCGGCCTGGCCGCGCTGCTCGCTTTGCGCGCGCGGCTCGGCATCGACGGCTGGGTGACGCGGCTGGCGGCGCTGGCCGACGTGCTGGGCGAACGCTCGGTGCGGGTGACGCCGGTGATCGCTGGCGCGGAGATGGCACCGACACGCGCCGTGCTGGAGGCCCTCGGCGGACACACCCTGCTGTTGCAGGGCTGCGAGGGCGAGGCATTTGCCGATCCGCTGCAGCGGCCGGACATGGTGCTGGTGCAGGACGGGCAGGGGCAGTTGGTGTACGAGGCGCAATCGGCCTCGTCGGTGCCGGCCAACCTGCCTGAACTGGATGCGCGGACCACCGGCGCGTGGACCGACCAGGTCATCCGTGATCATCTGCCGCTTCCGCTGCCGATCCGCAACCAGCTGGCGGTGTGTCTGTTCGCGGCGGGCTATACCGAGGACCTCAACCAGGCACGCGCCATCACTGCGATCAACGGCTTCGGGCGGGTGGCGGCGTGATGGTGGTGCATGGCAGACGATCCGGCACCACGATGGTGCGCACGGGAGGGATTGGCCGATAGCCCGCCTTTAAGAAACTGTTTTAAAACAAGGCTCCGACAGGGCGCCGGCATCATGGCATAGCGATTGCTAGATGTTGCAGCAAGCAGACCGAATGCAACGGCGTATCTCGGTCATCACTTTTGGTCTTCCGTTTGGAGTGGTGATATGGATATGAGTACGCCCATGGGACGCGGTCCCAAGATGAAGCTGGTCATGGTCGGCAATGGCATGGCGGGGGTGCGCACCCTCGAGGAACTGCTGAAGCTCGCGCCCGACCTCTACGACATCACCGTGTTCGGCGCCGAGCCGCACCCCAACTACAACCGCATCCTGCTGTCGCCGGTGCTGGCGGGCGAGCAGACGGTCGACGACATCGTGCTGAACCCGCTCGACTGGTACAGCGAAAACGGCATCACCCTGCACATGGGCAAGAAGGTGGTGAAGATCGACCGTTCGGCCCGTTATGTCGAGACCGAAGACGGCGCCCGCGCCGACTACGACCGCCTGCTGCTCGCCACCGGTTCCAATCCCTTCATTCTGCCGGTGCCTGGCGCCGACCTGCCGGGCGTCATCAGCTTCCGCGACATCGCCGACGTCGATGCGATGATCCGCGCCTCCAGCCAGTATCGGCACGCCGTCGTCATCGGCGGCGGCCTGCTCGGCCTGGAAGCGGCCAACGGCCTGATGAAGCGCGGCATGGACGTGACCGTGGTGCACATCGGCCCGTGGCTGATGGAACGCCAGCTCGACGAGCCTGCCGCGCGCCTGCTGCAGCAGAGCCTGGAAGGGAAGGGCATGAAATTCCTGCTGCAGAAGCAGACCGCCGAGCTGGTAAAGGGCGAGTCCGGACGCGTCGCCGCGATCAAGTTCAAACCTGACCTGGGCAACGTCGAAGGTGATGGCGACATCATCCCCGCCGACCTCGTCGTGATGGCGGTCGGCATCCGCCCCAACACCGAACTCGCCGAGTCGTCCGGACTGCATTGCAACCGTGGCATCGTCGTCAACGACACCATGCAGACCTTCGATCCGCGCATTTATTCCATCGGCGAATGCGCCGCGCATCGCGGCGTCGCCTACGGCCTGGTCGCGCCGCTGTTCGAGCAGGCCAAGGTGTGCGCCAACCATCTCGCGCATCATGGCATCGGCCGCTACCAGGGCTCGGTGACCTCGACCAAGCTCAAGGTCACCGGTATCGATCTCTTCTCGGCCGGCGATTTCATGGGCGGCGAGGGCACCGAGTCGATCCTCTATTCCGATCCCATCGGGGGCGTCTATAAGAAACTCGTCATCAGGGACGACAAGCTGGTCGGCGGCGTGATGTACGGCGACACCGTCGATGGCGCCTGGTATTTCTCGCTGCTGCGCGACGGCAAGAACGTCAGCGAACTGCGCGACCACCTGATGTTCGGCCAGGACCACTGCGGCAACCTCGGCCACCAGGGCATCAACAAGGCCGCGACGATGACCGACGACATGGAAGTCTGCGGCTGCAACGGCGTGTGCAAGGGCGACATCGTCAAGGCGATCCGCGAGAAGGGCCTGTTCACGCTGGAGGACGTGCGCAAGCACACCAAGGCCTCGTCGTCGTGCGGCTCGTGCACGGGCCTCGTCGAGCAGATTCTTGCGGTCACCGCGGGCGGCGATTACTCCGCCACGCCGAAGACGAAATCCATGTGCGGCTGCACCGACCACACCCACGAGGCCGTGCGCGAGGCGATCCGCGAGAACAAGCTGTTGTCGATCCCGCAGGTGATGACCTTCATGGAATGGCGCACCCCCAACGGCTGCGCCAGCTGCCGCCCGGCGCTCAACTATTACCTGATCTCGACCTGGCCGGGCGAGGCCGAGGACGATCCGCAGTCGCGCTTCATCAACGAGCGCGCCCACGCCAACATCCAGAAGGACGGCACCTACTCGGTGATTCCGCGCATGTGGGGCGGGCAGACCACGCCGAGCGAACTGAAGCGCATCGCGATCGTCGCCGAGAAGTACAACATCCCCACCGTCAAGGTCACCGGCGGCCAGCGCATCGATTTGCTGGGCGTGAAGAAGGAGGACCTGCCCGGCGTGTGGGCCGATCTCGACATGCCCTCGGGCCATGCGTATGGAAAAGCCCTGCGCACGGTGAAAACCTGCGTCGGCTCCGAATGGTGCCGCTTCGGCACCCAGGATTCCACCCAGATGGGCATCGACCTGGAGAAGGTGTTCTTCAAGATGTGGGCGCCGCACAAGGTCAAGCTCGCGGTGTCGGGTTGCCCGCGGAACTGCGCCGAAGTCGCGATCAAGGACGTCGGCATCATCGGCGTCGATTCCGGTTGGGAAATCTACGTCGGCGGCAACGGCGGCATCAAGACCGAGGTCGCGCAGTTCCTGGTCAAGGTGAAAACGCCCGACGAGGTGCTCGAATATTCCGGCGCTTTCCTGCAGCTCTATCGCGAGGAAGGCCGTTATCTCGACCGCACCGTGCACTACCTCGAACGCGTCGGCCTCGACTACGTGAAGAAGAAGGTTCTCGACGATGCGGAGGGTCGCCGTGCGCTGTACGAGCGCCTGCTGTTCGCACTGTCGGTCGAACGCGATCCGTGGATGGAGCGTGCCAAGGAGGGCAAGCTCAGGCACGAATTCGAAACGCTGGCGGTTTGAACGCGGGGGCAACATGCTGTTCGGACGCAAGCACAAGAACCCGATCAAGATCGCCGACAAGGGCGTGGTGGAATGGAAGTACACCACCTGCGGCTACTGCTCGACCGGCTGCTCGATCGAGGTCGGCCTCGACCGCCGCGGCAAGGCCGTCGCCTCGCGTGGCGCGGCGGGCGCCGACGTGAATCGCGGCAAGCTCTGCATCAAGGGCATCTTCGAGCACGAGCTGTTCGAGAGCGCCGGGCGCGGCAAGGTGCCGCTGGTGCGGCGCTCGCGCCTTGACGCCTTCGCCGAGACCGACTGGGACAGCGCGCTCGACCGCGTCGGCGGCGAGATCAAGCGCATCCAGGCGGCCCATGGCCGCGACAGCTTCGCCATCGTGTCGACCGGCCAGATCATGACCGAGGAGTTCTACACGCTGGGCAAGCTCGCGCGCGGCGTGATCGGCACCAACAACTATTGCGGCAACACCACGCTGTGCATGGCCTCGGCGGTGTCGGGCTACAAGCGCTCGTTCGGCTCGGACGGCCCGCCCGGCTGCTACGAGGACTTCGAGCACACCGACTGCCTGATGGCCTTCGGCTCCAATCTGCCGGAGCAGCACCCGGTCATTTTCTGGCGCCTGAAAATGGCGCTGGAGCAACGCAAGTTCCCGGTCATCGTGGTCGATCCGCGCGTCACCATGTTCGCGCAGATGGCCGACATGCATTTGCCGATCACGCCGGGCACCGACGTGGTGCTGCTGAACGCACTCGCCCACGTGATCCTGAAGGAAGGCCTGGCCGACCAGGCCTATATCGACGCCCACACCAGCGGCGCCGAGGCGTTCGCCGCGCTGGTCGCGCAATACGATCCGGTCTCGGCCTCGAAGATCTGCGGCATCGACGAGGACACCATCCGCAACGTCGCGCGGCTCTATGCCAGGGCCGGCGCCGCGATGACGATCTGGACCATGGGCATCAACCAGAGCACGCACGGCTCGGACGGCGTGGTCGCGATCAACAACCTCAATCTCATCACCGGCAACATCGGCAAGCCGGGCTCGACTTCGCTGTCGATCACCGGCCAGGCCAACGCGATGGGCACGCGCGAGTGGGGCTCGACCACCGGGCTGCCCGGCTACCGCTATCTGGAGAAGGACAAGGACCGCCAGGAAGTCGCCGACTTCTGGGGCATCGATGCCGAGTTCTTCCCGCGCCAGCGGGGTCTCGCGATGACCGACATCCTGCCGGCGATCGAGACCGGCCAGATCAAGGGATTGTGGCTGGTGGCGACCAACCCGATGACCTCGATGCCGAACACGCCTCGCATCCGCAAAACGCTGGAGAAGCTCGAATTCCTGGTGGTGCAGGATGCCTACCGTGACGTCGAAACCAACGAGTACAGCCACGTCTACCTGCCCGCCGCCGTGTGGGCGGAGAAAGAGGGCGTGTTCACCAACACCGAGCGCCGCGTCAACCTGGTGCGCAACGTGCAGAAGCCGCACGGCGACAGCAAGCCCGATTTCTGGATCTTCAACCAGATCGCCAAACGTTTCGCCGCGGAACGGAAAATCCCGCCGTTCCCCGAAACGACCGAGGGCGCGTTCGAGGAAATGAAACAGCTGTCGAAAGGCCGCATGCTCGACTACTCCGGCATGAGCTACGCCATGCTGGAGCGGCAAAAAGGCGTGCAGTGGCCGTGTACCGATGGCGCTGCCACCGGCACGCAGCGTTTGTATGCCGACGGGAAATTCCAGCACGACGACGGCCGCGCCAGGCTGATTCCGCTGCCGTATGTCGAGAACAACGAAGTGCCGTGCGACGACTACCCGTTCTGGCTCAACTCGGGCCGCGTGGTCGAGCATTTCCACACCCGTACCCGCACCGGAAAGATGGGCAACCTGAACAAGTTCAGCCCGACGCCCTACATGGAGATGAACCCCGACGCGGCAAAGCCGCTCGGCATCCGTCACGGCAGCTACGCGCGCCTGGCTACCCGGCGCGGCGACGCCGTGGTGATGGTGCAGCTCACCGAGCGCGTGCCGCGTGACATGGTGTTCATCCCCTTCCATTTCCACGATTGCGTCAATCGCCTGACCCTGGGCCTGCTCGACCCGCACTCGCGCCAGCCGGCGTACAAGCAGTGCGCGGTGCGCATCGAGCCGGCACCCGACCAGCACGCTGCCGCCATGCGCAATGTGGCCGCGCGCGCGTACTGAGGCGGCCGCGATGAACCCGGTTCATTTGATCCGCCCCGAAGAACGCGACTACGCCAGGCTGCCCGCCGCCGCCCATCCCGAGCGCAACCGCTACGGCAAGCCGATCGAACTGGTCGCGGCCGACGATCCGCTCACCGGCAAGTCGCTGCGCATCAACGGCGGCGGCGATGTGTCGGCCAACCCCGACCGCTACAAGCAGCACGGCTTCTACTTCAACGCCGACAACTGCATCTCGTGCCACGCCTGCGAGGCGGCATGCTCGGAAAAGAACGACTTGCCGCCGCATCTCGCGTTCCGCTCGGTCGGCTACCTCGAAGGCGGCAGCTATCCGGCGTCGACCCGGATGAACATCTCGATGGCATGCAACCACTGCGACAACCCGGTCTGCCTCAAGGGTTGCCCGACGCGCGCCTACACCAAGTTCGCCGAGTACGGCGCGGTGCTGCAGGACCCCGACATCTGCTTCGGCTGCGGCTACTGCACCTGGGTCTGCCCCTACAATGCGCCGCAGCTCGACACCCAGGCGGGGCACGTGTCGAAGTGCAACATGTGCGTCGACCGGCTCGAGCTTGGGCTGAAGCCGGCGTGCGCCTCGGCCTGTCTCGCCGGCGCGCTCGACTTCGGCGTGGTCGAAACCCTGCCTGCACACCGCGAGCAGCTGGAAGCGGCGATCCCCGGCTTTCCCACGCCCGAGATCACCCATCCCAACATCCGTTTCCAGCAGGCGAGGAGCCTGCCGCGCGAAATGCGCCGCACCGATTCCACGCCGCTGCGCTACGTGCGCGACGATATGTCGAAAAGCTATCGCCCCGAGGTGGCGGAGGACGGCCGCCCGCGCGCGTGGAACCTCGACAGGCTGCGCTCGCGCGAAGACCCGCTGGTGGTGTTCACGCTGGTCTCGCAGCTGGTGGTCGGCGCCTTCCTGCTGCTCTTCCTCGGCGACAAGCTCGGGTTCGCCGCGCTGGCGCCGGCGGCTCACCCGGTGCTGCGCGCCACGCTGCTGATCACCCTCCTGGGGGTCGAGACGCTCGCGTTGGTGCTATCCACCCTGCACCTCGGGCGGCCGCACCGCTTCTACCGCGCGTTCAACAACCTGCGCTATTCGCCGGTGTCGCGCGAGGTCGCGGCGATCGCGCTGTTCTACAACCTGCTCGGCGGCTACACGCTGTTCACCGCGCTGTCCGGCGCGTTCGCCTGGCTGCCGGCCAGCTGGGTGAGCGCGATCGGGCAGGCGTGCGGCTGGGGCGCGGCGCTCGCCGGCGCTGCGGCGCTTTATTTCATGTCGCGTATTTACCGCATCCCGGCGCGTCCGTTCTGGAACCACTGGCAGGTGCTGACCAGCTTCTACGGCAACATGTTCGCGCTCGGCAGCCTGGCGGTCGCGCTTCCCTACGGCTGGACGCTCGCACTGCAGGGCCTGCCCGTGGCGGGGCTGGCGCCGCTCGCCGGGTTCGTCGCGCTGGGGCTGGCGCTCGAAGGCATTGGCCTGGTGTTCCACGTGCGCCATCTGCGAAGAATCGGCGGCGAGGGCGCAGCTGCGCACTATCTGCAGCGCACCGACTTCGGCTACCCCTGGATCGCGCGCAACCTCGGACTGGCCGCCGGTTTCGCGGGTGCTCTCGCGCTCGCCGCGAGCGGTGCCGGCATGCTCGCGTGGAGCGTGCTCGCCGGCGTGGTCGCCACTGCTGCCGTGGTCGGCCGCGCGTTGTTCTACGTGCTGGTGATCCCCACCACGATGCCGGGCGCCTTTTTCTGGCGCAACAAGGGCTTCGAGGCGCATGCCCGCGCCACCGGCCTGGCCGAGTTGCCGCAAGTGGGGGTGCTGCCGTGCACCCACTGAGGACAGCAACGCATGAACCGAGCGCTTACCCGCCTGCCTGCCGCCCCGACCGAGTTCGAGCTGGGCATCTTCATGGCGGCCTATGGTTCGCCGCTGCAGCGACGCCGGCGCATACTCGCCGTGGTACTCCTGGGCACGAAGCACGCGCTACGCGGCATCGCCTTCAGCTGGCCGGCCTACGTGCTCGCGCTGGCGGCCTACCACAGCGGCCAGGTGCATGCGCTGGCCTACCTGTTGTTGCTGGTCCCGGCCCTGGCGCTCTCGCTGGCGATCCTCTTGCGCGGTGTCCGCGACGACTACCGCGACTGTATCCGGCACGTGCTGCTCGGCACCGGATTTGTCCGCAGCCTGCTGTTCCCGGCTGCCCCCTGAGTTTTGTCCCGATGGAAAGGAAACATCATGAATGAATGGCTGGACGTGTGCGGGCTTGCCGACATCCCCCGACTCGGCGCGCGCGTCGTGCGCCACGGCGGCTTCGACATCGCCGTGTTCCGCAACGCCGAAGACGAAGTCTTCGCGCTGGAGGACCGCTGCCCCCACAAGGGCGGACCGCTGTCGCAGGGCATCGTGCACGGCAAGCGCGTGACCTGCCCGCTGCACAACTGGAATATCGAGCTTGATTCCGGCTGCGCCGTCGCACCCGACGAGGGTTGCGCGCGCGAGTTCCCGATCAGGATCGAGAATGGCCGCATCTGCCTCGATATCGCCGCGATCGAACGCGCGGCCGCCTGAGCGGGAAGCATTAACCATGGGCGGATGTGCGCCCTGTTGACACAACAACGGCGGGGCACCCGCATAACGGATGGAGTAAGACATGACACGCGACTTCTGGAAGTCGGGGCATACGCCTACACTATTTTCCGCGTTCCTGTATTTCGACATCGCCTTCATGGTGTGGGTGATGCTGGGCCCGCTCGGTGTGCAGATTGCCGCCGCGCTCGGGCTCACCGCCGCGCAGAAAGGCATGATGGTGGCGACGCCGGTGCTGGCCGGCGCGCTGTTGCGGATCGTGATGGGGGTGCTGGTCGATCACCTGAAGCCCAAGCTCGCCGGCCTCATCGGCCAGCTTGTCGTGATGTCCGGTCTTGCCTGGGCCTGGCTTGCCGGCATTCATACCTACCGGGAGGTTCTCATGCTCGGCGTGCTGCTCGGCTTTGCCGGCGCGGCGTTCGCCGTCGCGCTGCCGCTCGCCTCGCGCTGGTATCCGCCACAGCACCAGGGCACCGCGCTCGGCATTGCCGGGGCTGGCAACTCGGGCACCGTGTTCGCCGCGCTGTTCGCACCCAGCCTCGCAGTCGCCTTCGGCTGGGGCAACGTGTTCGGCCTCGCGCTGATTCCGGCGGGTGTCGCCTTCCTGGTTTATCTTGCCTTTGCCAAGGATGCGCCCGACTGCCCGGTGCCCAAGTCGCTGTCGCAGTACCTTGGCGTGCTGCGCGACCGCGATGCCTGGTGGTTCATGTTCTTCTACTTCGTCACCTTCGGCGGCTTCGTTGGGCTGGCGTCCAGCCTCACCATCTACTTCAACGATCAGTACGGCATGAGCCCGGTGCACGCAGGCTACTTCACCGCCGCCTGCGTGTTCGCCGGCTCGCTGGTGAGGCCGATGGGCGGGATGCTGGCCGACCGTATCGGCGGCATCCGTACCCTGCTGGCAGTCTACACGCTCGCCGGCGTGTTTCTCGTCATCGTCAGCTTCGGCGCGCCGAGTGCGGAGGTGGCGCTGGCCGGTTTCATGCTCGCCATGGGTACGCTGGGATTCGGCAACGGCGCGGTGTTCCAGTTGGTGCCGCAGCGCTTCCGCAAGGAAATCGGTGTCATGACCGGGCTGGTCGGCATGGCTGGCGGCATCGGAGGCTTCTACCTCGCCGCCAGCCTTGGCTACCTCAAGGGGGTGACCGGCGACTACCAGGTGGGGCTGCTGATCTTCGCCGGGCTGTGCGTCGTCGCGCTCGTCGGCCTCAGCGCAGTGAAGACCCGCTGGCGCACCACCTGGGGTGCCGTGGCGATTTCCGGGGCGCGAGTGTGAGGGAAACGTCCGGCAGAAGGAATTAGGTGATAGGCGTGAGGCCGGCTGCTCTCCTATACTCGCCCCTCGCCTCACTCTGACATGCCTATGCCTCTCACCCTCGAATTCGGCTACGCCACCGCCACCGGCCCGCGCGAACGCAACGAGGACTACGGCGGCTATGTCGAGCCGGCCGACCCGCAACTGGCGGCGACCAAAGGCATGCTCGCGGTGGTGGCCGACGGCGTCTCGGGCGGCGCACATGGACGCGAGGCGGCCGAGACCGCGGTGCGCAACCTGCTCGCCGACTATTACGCCACCCCCGACACCTGGGAGATTCCGCGCGCCTTCGGCACCGTGCTGTCGGCGATCAACCGCTGGCTCACCGGACAGACCGCATCGCGCCACGAAGCGGGTGGGATGGCCACGACGCTCACCGCGTTGGCCCTGCGTGGCCGCCGCTACTGCTACGCCCATGTGGGCGACAGCCGGATCTACCGCCTGCGCGGCGAGGCGCTGGAGCAACTGACGACCGACCACGTTTGGGAAATGCCCGGCATGTCGCATGTGCTGAAGCGCGCGCTCGGACTCGATACCCATGTGCTGCCCGACTTCGGCGACGGCGAGCTGGCCGCGGGCGACGTCTTCCTCATCGTCTGTGACGGTGTGTGGGAGCCGCTCGGCCAGCTCGAACTGCACCGGCTGCTGCTGTTGCACGATAGCGCCCAGCATGCCGCCGACGCGCTGGTTACGGCTGCGCACACGCGCGGCGGACAGGACAACGCGACCGCGCTGGTGGTGCGGGTGGCCGGGGTCGGCGACAACGATGCGCCGCTTGCCGATGCGGGTATGCTGCCACTGCCCGGCCGGTTGCAGCCCGGTGCGCGCCTGGACGACTTCGTGATCGAGGACGAGCTCCATAGCGGGCGCGATACCCTGATCTACCGGGCGCGCCATGTCACCAGCGGACAGCGCTGGGCGCTGAAGACGCTGCAGCCGGTGCTGGCGGGCGACGCCGACGCCGCTAACCGCCTGCTCGCCGAGGAGTGGTTCCTGAAGCGCGTGCACTCGCATTATTTTCCCGAGGTGCTGGCCGTCCCGGGGCGGCACTTCCTCTATTTCGCGGTGCGCTATTTCGACGGCGCGAGCCTGCAGGACAAGCTCGACGCCGGCCAGCATTTTTCCCCGGTCGAGGCCGTCACGCTGACGATTCGTGTGCTGAAGGGACTGGCCGCGTTGCACCGGCTGGACATCGTGCACCGCGACATCAAGCCGGCCAACCTGCACGTCGATCCTGACGGCAAGCTGCGTATCCTCGACCTTGGCGTGGCGCGCTGCCCCACGCTGGACGTGCGCGAGGACCACGCCCAGCCCGGCACGCCCAGCTTCATGGCGCCCGAGCTGTTCAGCGGTGCCGAGGCCAGCGCGCAGAGCGACCTCTACGCCGTCGGCGCCACGTTCTACCACCTGCTCACCCGCCGCTACCCCTACGGCGAGATCGAGCCCTTCCAGCATCCGAAATTTGGTGAGGCGGTGCCGCCGGCACGCTATCGTCCGGACATTCCACCGTGGCTGGAAAACGTGTTGCTGAAGGCGGTCGCGCGCGATCCGGCCGAGCGCTTCGAGACCGCCGAGGAAATGCTGTTGGCGCTGGAGCGCGGCGAGACCAACCCGCTGCTGCGCCGCCGCCGGCCGCTGGTCGAGCGCTCTCCGGCCGGCGCCTGGCCGCTGCTGGCCTTCATCTCCATCGCGCTCAACCTGCTGCTGTTGTACCTGCTGCTGGCGAGCTGAGGCACCAAAAAATGGCGGCACCGGCAAAGCCGCCCTTTTCTGGCGCGCAGCAGGGCGGCTGCGGTCTCCCCGCCTGACGCCAACCCCATGATTCCATTCGATATGGCAAGCCTGGCACAGAGGCTGCTGTGACAAGGACGCAGGCGCGCCATGGAGGGAGTGTGCCAGTTTGGAGGGGGTGAGTATGAAGATCGATTGCGGGACCTACCCGCTGACGGGGGGCTACGACGAACTGCTCGAAGCGCCGGGCAAGCCGCGCGACGGCGCAGGCGGACTGTGCGACTTCTTTGCCGGACTGCCCGCCGACGAACTCGATGCGCGCCACCGCGCCGTCGACGCCGCCATCATGGCGGCGGGCATCACCTTCACCGTGTATTCCGAAGCGGGCAACATCGACCGCACCTGGCCCTTCGACGTGGTGCCGCGCATCCTGCCGAAGGCCGAATGGGACCGCATCGAAGCCGGCCTCAAGCAGCGTCTCGCTGCGCTGAACCGCTTCATCGACGACATCTACCACGAGCGGAACATCATCCGGGATGGCGTGTTCCCCGCCGAGGTGCTGGCCGATTCGAAGAATTTCCGTGAAGCCTGCGTCGGCGCCAACCCGCCGTTCGGGGTGTGGGCGCACATCTGCGGGACCGATCTGGTGCGCGACGGCGACGGTACGGTCTAC
>JAJZRT010000042.1 GCA_021802595.1 Pseudomonadota bacterium | reverse complement strand
GCGAGAAGGGCAACCTGATGGCGCGGCGCGACAACGCCGACCCCTTCGGCATCGGCCAGACCCTGAACTGGGCCTATGCGTGGCCGGCCAACCGCCGCGTGCTCTACAACCGCGCCTCCTGCGACCTGAGCGGCAAGCCCTACGATCCGAAGCGCAAGCTGATCGCGTGGGACGCGGCTGCGGGCAAGTGGGGCGGCTCCGACGTGCCGGACTTCAAGATCGATTCGGCGCCCGACGAAGGCATGAGCCCGTTCATCATGAATCCGGAAGGCGTGGCACGCTTCTTCGCGGTGGACAAGATGGCGGAAGGGCCCTTCCCCGAGCACTACGAGCCGATGGAATCGCCGCTGGCCGTCAACCCGCTGCATCCGAAGAACGCACTGGCGCGCGCCAATCCGGCAGCCCGGGTGTTCAAGGAGGACTGGGCGACGTTCGGCAAGCCCGACAAGTTCCCGCATGTGGCGACGACGTACCGGCTCACTGAGCATTTCCACTTCTGGACCAAGCACGCGCAGATCAATGCGATCCTGCAGCCGGAGCAGTTCGTCGAAATCGGCGAGGAGCTGGCCAAGTCCAAGGGCATCAAGGCGGGCGACCACGTGCGGGTGAAATCCAACCGCGGCTTCATCGTCGCGGTGGCGGTGGTCACCAAGCGGGTGCGCACGCTCGACGTCGCCGGACAGAAGGTGCACACGGTCGGCGTGCCGATCCACTGGGGCTTCATGGGGGTGGCGAAGAACGGCTACATCACCAACACGCTGACGCCCTTCGTCGGTGACGCCAACACGCAGACGCCGGAATTCAAGGCGTTCCTCGTGGACGTGGAAAAGGTATAAGGAGGCGGCCATGGCACTGCAATCACTCGACATCAAGGCCCGGTCCGCCACCACCGCGCCGTCCCCCGCTGCCCGGGGCGAAATCACCCAGGTGGCCAAGCTGATCGACATCTCCAAGTGCATCGGCTGCAAGGCCTGCCAGGCGGCGTGCATGGAATGGAACGACCTGCGCGACGAGGTCGGCACCAACGTCGGCATCTATGACAACCCGCGCGACCTCAGCGACCAGTCGTGGACCGTGATGCGCTTCTCGGAAGTGGAACCGGAACCGGGACGGCTCGAATGGCTGATCCGCAAGGACGGCTGCATGCATTGCGCCGACCCGGGCTGCCTCAAGGCCTGCCCGTCTCCGGGAGCCATCGTCCAGTACGCCAACGGCATCGTCGATTTCCACGAGGAGAACTGCATCGGCTGCGGCTACTGCATCACCGGCTGCCCGTTCAACATCCCGCGCATTTCGAAGAAGGACAACAAGGCCTACAAGTGCACGCTCTGCTCCGACCGGGTGGCGGTCGGGCTGGAGCCGGCCTGCGTGAAGACCTGCCCCACCGGCGCGATCGTGTTCGGCGCCAAGACGGACATGATCCACCACGCCGAAGGACGCATCGCCGACCTGAAGGAGCGTGGTTACGACAACGCGGCGCTTTACGATCCGCCGGGCGTGGGTGGCACGCATGTGATGTATGTCCTGCAGCATGGCGACAAACCCGAGCTGTATGCGAACCTGCCCAGGGACCCGCACATCAGCCCGCTGGTGAGCCTGTGGAAGGGCGTGACCAAACCTCTCATGAGTCTAGGCATCGGCCTCGCCGTGTTCGCCGGATTCTTCCATTACGTCACGGCGGGGCCCAAGGAAGTGGAGGAAGACGAAACGGAGTGAGCTGTTCCGTCTTCAACCCACCGCCCATGCAAAGGAGCGATCATGAGCAAGATGATTCAACGTTACACCGCAAGGGAACGCAGCAACCACTGGGTGGTGGCCATCGCCTTCGTCCTCGCCGGCCTGTCCGGGCTGGCGCTGTTCCACCCGGCTTTCTTCTTTCTCGCCAACCTGTTCGGCGGCGGCCCCTGGGCGCGTATCCTGCATCCCTTCATCGGCGCGGTGATGTTCCTGTCCTTCATGGCGATGGCGGCCCGGTTCTGGCGTTTCAACCATTTCACGGCGGCCGATCGCCAGTGGATGAAACGCATCAAGGACGTGCTGTGCAACCATGACCAGGGCCTGCCCGAACTCGGCAAGTACAACGCCGGGCAGAAATATTTATTCTGGACGATGGTGGCAGGCATCCCCGTGCTGCTGCTGTCCGGCATCGTGATCTGGCAGCCCTGGTTTGCGCATTACTTCCCCATCGGGCTGCTGCGCGTCGCGGTGGTCGTCCACGCGCTGGCCGCCTGGATCATGATCCTCGGCATCGTCGTGCACGTCTATGCGGCGATCTGGGTCAAGGGCACGGTCCGCGCCATGACGCGCGGCACGGTATCGGAAGCCTGGGCCAAACACCATCACCGCGCCTGGTATCGCGAAATGACCGGCAAATGATTCCCGACTCTTCTTCACGACAAGGATCGACTGGCGCATGACAACCACCCTCCTGCAGCCCGGCGAGATCGAAGCGGCCGCCGGCAGCATTCCGGAACTGCTTTTGCCGCCTGCTGACATGTTTCTGTCGCGCGCTCTGCGGCTGGCGAAGCTCGCCGAAGGCCACACCCTCGGCGACTACCTGCGTTTCGTTGCCTACCTGGTACGGGCGCAGCAGGACAGCCTGACGGCAGGCGATGCCGCCGAGGTCATGCCGACAGCCGAACGGCTGGCGCAATGCCGCGAATACCGGATGCCCCCGCTGGCGCCCGCCGGCCTCGGTTTGCCGGAGGGCTGGCGCGATGTGGCGCGGCATCTGGCGCGGGCGGTGCAGCCGGCGTTGCCCGCCGCAGGCCAGGCCGCCCTGGAACCGGTGCTGGAAAAACCGGATGCCTGGCTGGACGCGCAGGCCGCGCACCTGCTCGACGGGAACATCGGCAAGCTCGATGTCGCCACGACGCCGATCGTCGGCGCCGCGCTGCAGGGGGTCTGGACCCGCCTCGCCCGCCAGCTCGATCCCGGACAGGTGGCGCGGCCCGAGCATCCCAATCTGTGTCCGGTATGCGGCGCCCATCCGGTCAGTTCGATGGTGCGCGTCGGCGGCGCGGAGAACGGCCTGCGCTATCTGCACTGCGTGCTGTGCAATGCGGAATGGCATGTGGTGCGCGCCAAGTGCAGCAACTGCGACAACACGCGCGGCATCGCCCACTACCATCTGGAGGGGAAAAGCCCGCTCGTGCAGGCCGAGGCCTGCCCGGAATGCCGCACCTACCTGAAAATCATCCAGCAGGAGAAGGATCTGCTGGCCGATCCGGTGGCCGACGACCTCGCCACCCTGACGCTCGACCTGCTCATGGACGAAGCGGGCTTTGCCCGCAGCGGAATCAACTGGTATCTGGTTCAGGGTCAACTATAAAGAGACACAGCCGCCTCAAGGCCTCGACCAACCTTCGCAAAGGGATTGTCTATCGTGCATAGCGCCCCGCCACATCCACCCTCGATCGATCGTGTCCTCAACTGGGCCGCGGTTGTGCCCCTGATTGCCGAATACGGTCGAGAACCGGTGCTCGCCGGCGTGCGCAGCGTGCTCGACAGCGCCCGTCAGACCGCACGTACCGGCGAGCTGGTGGATTACACCGAGCCCGCGCTGACCGTTCAGCTCGCCTCGCATCTGGCGCAGCGCAACGCACCCCACCTGAAGCGGGTGTTCAATCTCACCGGCACGGTGCTGCACACCAACCTGGGGCGCTCCCTCCTTCCGGAGGAGGCGGTCGACGCGCTGCTGATGGCGGCGCGCCATCCCTGCGCGCTGGAATACGATCTCGAAACCGGCGGCCGCGGCGACCGCGACGACGTGGTGGAGGGCGTGCTGTGCGAACTCACCGGCGCCGAGGCCGCCACCGTGGTCAACAACAATGCGGCGGCGGTGTTCCTGCTGCTCAACACCCTGGCGATGCGAAAGCAGGTGATCGTCTCGCGCGGCGAGCTGGTCGAGATCGGCGGTGCCTTCCGCGTACCCGACATCATGAGCCGAGCCGGTGCCAAACTGGTCGAGGTGGGTACCACCAACCGCACCCATCTGCGCGACTTTGCCGAGGCCATCGGCCCGCGCAGCGCCATGCTGATGAAGATTCACACCAGCAATTACGCCATCCAGGGGTTTACTGCCAGTGTGCCGGAGACGGAGTTGGCGCAGTTGGCGCATGCCCATGAACTGCCCTTCGTGATCGACCTCGGCAGCGGGACGCTCACCGATCTCGCGCGTTTCGGCCTGCCGCACGAACCCACGGCGCGGGAGGCGGTGGAGGCTGGCGCCGACCTCGTGAGCTTCAGCGGCGACAAGCTGCTGGGCGGGCCGCAGGCCGGCATTCTGGTGGGGCGCAAGGCCTTGATCCAGCGCATCAAGAAAAACCCGCTCAAGCGCGCACTGCGCGTCGGCAAGCTCACGCTGGCCGCGCTGGATGCAGTGCTGCGCCTGTACCGTGACCCCGACCGCCTGGCTGATCGGCTCACTGCCCTGCAACTGCTCACCCGGCCGTCAGACGACATCCAGGCCCAGGCAGAACGCCTGTTGCCGTCGATGCAGCAGGCGCTGGCCGGCTGGCAGGTGAAGGTGGCGGTCGAGCCGGCCCTGTCGCAGATCGGCAGCGGCTCGCTGCCGGTCGACCGGCTGGAAAGCTGCGCGCTGGCAGTGCGTCCCGGCTCAAGAAAAAGTGGCGTGTTGCACGACATCGAGCGCGCGCTGCGCGGCCTGCCGCTGCCGGTGATCGGGCGCATCGCCGACGGCGCATTGCGGCTCGACCTGCGCTGTCTGTCCGTTGCGGATGAAGCCGATTTCGCCGCCCAGCTGTCCCTGCTGAAACCCTGATAGAAAGGAGCCTTGCATGCAACGACGCGAATTTCTGTGGACCTCCATGGCCCTCGCCGCCGGCGTGATGTGGCCTGCCGGCCGGGCCGAAGCGGCCTTCGATCCGTCACCCGACGATGGCTGGCGCACTTTCGACGTCACCCACCGGGTGGAGGTGCTGCAACCGGACGGGGCGACCCGCGCCTGGCTGCCGCTGCCCTCGGTGGAGGAGGAGGGCTGGATCCGCAACATGGGCAATCTGTGGCAGGGAAGCAGCGGGAATGTGCGCCTGCTCCGCAACCGGAAATACGGCGCGCAGATGCTCTATGCCGAATGGGCACCCGGCGAGAAGCCCGTGCTGGAGGTGACCAGCCGCGTCGCCACGCGCGACCGCGCCATCGACCTGGAGCGACCCGGCAAGGCCGCGCCGCTGTCGCGCGCCGAGCGGCGTCTCAATACCATGGCCACCAAGCTCTTGCCCACCGACGGCATCGTCAGGAAGACCGCGCTCGACATCACCCGGAGCGCCAGGTCGGACGAGGCCAAGGCGCGGGCCATCTATGAATGGGTGGTGGACAACACCTTCCGCAACCCGAAGACGCGCGGCTGCGGCCTGGGCGACATCCGTTTCATGCTGGAGTCCGGCGATCTGTCGGGCAAGTGCGCCGACCTCAACGCGCTGTATGTCGGCCTGGCACGCGCGGCCGGCCTGCCGGCGCGTGACGTGTACGGCATCCGCGTCGCGGATTCGCGTTTCGGTTACAAGAGCCTGGGCAGGAGCGGCGACATCAGCAAGGCGCAGCACTGCCGTGCCGAGGTGTGGCTCACCGGACACGGCTGGGTGCCGGTCGACCCGGCCGACGTGCGCAAAGTGGTGCTGGAGGAACCGCCCGGCGGCCTCAGCCTCACCGATGAAAAGGTGACCGACGTGCGCAAGCGCCTGTTCGGTTCCTGGGAAATGAACTGGATGGCCTACAACACTGCGCACGACGTGGCATTGCCGGGGTCGCGCAAGGTCACGGTGCCTTTCCTGATGTATCCGCAGGCCGAAACCGCTGCCGGCATGCTCGACAGCCTGGATTCCACCACCTTCAGCTACCAGATTACCTCGAAGGAAATCACCCCCTCATGATCGTCGGCACCGCCGGACACATCGACCACGGCAAGACCACGCTGGTGCATGCCCTCACCGGCGTCGACACCGATCGCCTCAAGGAGGAGAAAGCGCGCGGCATTTCGATCGAGCTGGGCTACGCCTACCAGCCGCTGGCCGCCGGCGGCGTGCTGGGCTTCGTCGACGTGCCCGGTCATGAACGCTTCATCCACACCATGCTCGCCGGTGCCGCGGGAATCGACTTCGCCCTGCTGGTGGTGGCGGCCGACGACGGCGTGATGCCGCAGACGCGCGAGCACCTCGGCATCCTGCACCTGCTCGGCATCGAACGCGGCGCGGTGGCATTGACCAAGATCGACCGCGTCGACGCGGCACGCATTGCCGACGTCGAACACGACCTGCAGCGTTTGCTGTCCGGGACGACGCTCGCCGGCATGCCGGTATTTCCGGTTGCGGCAACCGATGGGCAGGGTGTCGAAGCCCTGCGCATGCATCTGCACGAAGTCGCGCAGGCGATGCTGCCGGTGCCGGGCGAGGGCGGCTTCCGGCTCGCGGTCGACCGCAGCTTCACGCTCAAGGGCGCGGGCACTGTCGTCACCGGCACCGTGTTCGCCGGCCGTGTCGCGGTGGGTGACGAACTGGCGGTGACGCCGTCCGGCAAGCCGGTGCGCGTGCGCAGCCTGCATGTGATGAGCCGGCCGGCGCAGACGGGACAGGCCGGGCAGCGTTGCGCGCTGAACCTGCACGGCGCCGGCAAGGACGAGATCGCGCGCGGCGACTGGATCGTGGCGCCGCATCTCCACGCACCGACCGCGCGATTCGACGTACGGCTGTCGCTCTCGCCGCAGGCGCCGGCCGTACTTACGCACTGGGCGCCGGTCCACCTGCACCTGGGCGCAGCCCATGCGATGGCCCGGGTGGCGCTGCTCGAAGGCGACACGCTGGCGCCCGGAGAGCATGCGCTGGCGCAGCTGGTCGCCGACCGCCCGCTCGGCGTGTTGCACGGCGACCGCTTCATCCTGCGCGACGCCGATGCGCGTCACACGCTTGGCGGCGGAATCGTGCTCGACCCCGCCGCGCCCGCGCGCAAGCGCAAGACGCCGTTGCGCCTGGCGGAACTCGCCGCGCTGGACATGCCCGACCCCGCGCAGCGCCTGCGCGCGTTGCTCGGCCTGTGCGGGCTCGATCTTGTCCGGCTGGCCACGCACTGGAACAGCGGGGGCCTGGCGGTACAGGTGCCGAGCGACAGCATGCTGGTGACCGGCGGTCACCAAAACTGGGTATTTTCCGCTGCGCACTGGGCGCGCCTGCAGAACACGTTCCGCGCCGGGCTCGCCGGATTCCATGAACGCTTTCCCGACGAGCAGGGTGTGGACGCCGGGCGCGCGCGCCGGATGTTCTTTCCCCAGCTGTCCGCACCGGCCTTTGCCGCGCTGGCCGACGCCTTGCTGGCGGCAGGCACGCTGCAGCGCAGCGGCCCATGGCTGCATCTGCCGACGCACTCGATTGCGCTGACCCGCGAAGAGGACGCGTTCTGGCACCGCATCCGCCCCTGGCTGGCGGAAGCCGCCTTCGACCCGCCGTGGACACGCGATCTGGCCAGGATGAGCGGCAAGGACGAGGTATCGATGCGGCGCCTGCTGCAGAAGCTGGCGCGCCAGGGCAAGCTCTATCAGGTGGTGCGTGACCTGTTCTTTCTGCCCGAAGCGGTGGCTGACCTGGCCGCGCTGGTACAGGAACTGGAGCATGCGGACGGCGAGACGCGCGCCGCCGAATTTCGCGACCGCAGCGGCCTCAGCCGCAAGCGTGCGATCCAGGTGCTGGAGTTTTTCGACCGGGTGGGCTACACGCGCCGCGTGCGCGACGCCCACCGGCTGCGCAACGCGGACATGTTCGTTCGTCTCGAACATGCCGCCTGAACTGGAAGGGAAGCGTGCCTGGTGGTGCGGCCGGACTTCAAATCCGGTTGGGGGTGTCAGTCACTCCCGGGTGGGTTCGACTCCCACTTCCTTCCGCCACTTATCGGCGTCCAGCCCGAATGGCTGCAAAGGCCGGGGCGGTGGCATCAGTGGGAAACTGGGCCATATGCAAGCGGGGCCCGTGGCCTGGCATGTTCCGACTACGCCGGCAATGTCAGCTGGAACCGCGTCATTCCGTTGGAAGATGTTACGGAAATCGAGCCGCCATGCACTTCAACGATGGATTTGGTAATGGCAAGGCCCAAGCCGGCGCCATCTCCCTTGCGCTGACGCGAGAGGTCGACCCGGTAGAAGCGCTCGAATAATTTCGGCAGGTGCTCGGTGGGGATTTCCGGGCCCGGATTCTCGACAGACACCAGGACCAGCTCATTATTCCTGTCGAGGTAAACATGCACGGTTTGGCCTTGTGGGGTATGGCGAATTGCGTTCGATATGAGATTGCTGAGCGCGCGCCGCAACATGAGCCGGTCGCCCCGCACGATCCCTGATCCTGCCTGCGACAGGGACACGCCACGCTCTTCCGCCCAGGCCTCGAAGTAGTCAAACAGCCCTCGTGTCTCTTCGGCAAGATCGACCTTCTCCTGTCCCGGCTTGAGCAGGCCGATATCCGTTTGGGCGAGGTAGAGCATGTCACTCACCATCTGGGCCATGCGTTCATATTCCTCCAGGCTGGAATACAGGACCTCCTTGTATTCATCTTTGCCGCGTGCGCTGGTCAGGGCCACCTGGGTTTGGGTCATCAGGTTGGAAATCGGCGTGCGCAGCTCATGCGCGATGTTGGCCGAGAATTCGGAAAGTCGGCGAAAGGAATCGTCCAGACGGGCGAGCATGTCGTTGAAAGCGAGCACGAGTGGCTTGAGTTCGGAGGGCAGTCCTGTCGCCGGCAGGCGGTCCGACAGGTGTTCGGCGGAAATTCCTGCCACCATGTTGGTGACCTGATGCACGGGGATAAGGCCCCACCGGGTGACCGCCCAACCCAGGCTCGCTGTCGTCAAGGTCGCCAAAGCGATGGCGATCGCCAGCACCACCCTGAATTTTTCCATGAAGATGTCATGGTGCTCGATGTCCTGCGCGACGACCACCGTGTAAGGTTTGCCACTGCTCGTGGTAATGGGCATGGCCATGCTGCGGTAATTGGCCCCATCCAGATCCCATTCCTGCAATGTGTCTGGAGTGCAGGCGGCCGACTTCGTCAGGCAGTCTTGCAACAGGACGCCCGGAAATCTGGCTCCCGGCGTGGAAAACCATACATTGCCTTTTTCATCGGTCACCACCACAGCGAGGCCGGGATGCCCGACCAGCGCGTCACCCAGCTGCCGGGGAAGGAAATCTTGCTGCTTCTGGCTGCTGGAGTGCTTGAATAAATTCCGGATGAGATCGAGCTTGCCTTGAAGTTCGAGCTGGTCCCCTTCCTTCAAGTGAATCTCAACCACATGCGTCAGAAAATAGCCCGTCGTCAGCAACACCAGACATGCGGCCACTGCGAAAAGCAGGCTGATCCGTGCGGTGAGGGACAGGGGACTCATGGCGCAGGCTGTTCCGTGCTGGCTTCCAGAACATAGCCCATGCCACGGACAGTATGGATCAGCTTGAGGTCGAAGCCCTCATCGATCTTGATGCGTAGCCGGCGCACCGCAACGTCGATCACATTGGTGTCGGAATCGAAGTTCATATCCCAGACCTGCGACGCGATCAGACTGCGCGGCAGCACCTCGCCCTGGCGGCGCAGGAACAATTCCAGCAGCGCGAATTCCTTGGCGGTGAGTTCGATCTTGTTGCCTGCCCGCGCAGCGCGTCGCCGAAGCAGATCCAGTTCCAGGTCGGCCACCTTGAGGACGGTCGCTTCGAGGCTGGCGTGTCCGCGTCGCACCAGACTGCGCACCCGGGCGAGCAGCTCAGAAAAAGCGAAAGGTTTCACCAGATAGTCGTCGGCGCCCAGTTCCAGGCCTTTGACCCGGTCCTCGACCCGGTCGCGTGCGGTCAGAAACAGTACCGGCATCTCGATGCCAGACCTGCGCACCCCCTCCAGCACTTGCCAGCCGTTGAGGCCGGGCAGCATGACATCGAGGATCATCACGTCGTAATGGCCCGCTTTGGCAAGATCCAGCCCTTCCCATCCGTCGCGGGCCAGGTCCGTGACGAAGCCGGCCTCGGTCAGGCCCTGCTTCAGGTAATCCCCGGTTTTGGGTTCGTCCTCGACGATGAGTATCTTCATGGTGAACGCGGTGCCGTCGATGCGGGCATCCTGCCACAGCTCGGGTCCGGTGCGTAATGCATTACAGATTTGTAATTTATTTGTCAGTCGGGTGTTCGGTTCACGCATGCAAGATGCACAAACGATTCGGTTGCCAGCGTGTTTCCGACAAGGCTTGTTTGGAGCGTAGACCACATGAGACATTTTCCCCCACTTGCATTACCAATGCCGGATTTGCCGCGCCGCCGCTTCGTCCAGGGGCTTGCTGCGGGCGGCATTCTGCTTGGGCTGAACGCGGCGATCAAACCGGCCTGGGCTGGCAACGTAGACACCGCAACAGGCAGCGCGCCGGTACTCAGCGGCACGGAATTCGACCTCACGATTGCGGAGACGCCGGTCAATTTCACGGGCTCGCCACGCATGGCAACCACCATCAACGGCTCGCTTCCCGCGCCCACACTGCGCTGGCGCGAGGGCGACACCGTCACCATTCGGGTCGCCAATCGTCTCGCCGAGGATAGCTCCATCCACTGGCACGGCATCCTCCTGCCGTTCCAGATGGATGGCGTGCCGGGCGTCAGCTTCAAGGGCATTCGGCCGGGGGAAACCTTCACCTACCGTTTCAAGGTGCAGCAGACCGGCACCTACTGGTACCACTCGCATTCCGGCATGCAGGAGCAGACCGGCATGTATGGCGCCATCATCATCGAACCACGCGACGGCGAACGCATCCGGGCCGACCGCGAGCACGTGGTGCAGCTCTCGGACTGGACCGACGAAGACCCGATGAGGGTCTTTGCCAAGCTCAAGATGCAGAGCGACTACTACAACTTCAACCAGCCGACCGCGGTGGACTTCTTCCGCGACGTCTCGCGCGACGGGCTCAAGGCCGCGCTCGACAAGCGCAAGATGTGGAACCAGATGCGCATGAGCCCCACTGACCTTGCCGACATTTCAGGTTATACCTACACCTATCTTGTAAACGGCACGCCCCCGGCCGGCAACTGGACCGGGCTGTTCCGTCCGGGTGAGACGGTGCGGCTGCGCTTCATCAACAGCGGGGCGATGACCTTCTTCGATGTCCGCATTCCGGGGCTCAAGATGACCGTGGTCCAGACCGACGGCCAGGACGTCGAGCCGGTGACGGTGGACGAGATCCGCATCGGCGTGGCCGAAACCTACGATGTCCTTGTCACTCCAAAGGATGAGGCCTACACGATCTTTGCCCAGTCGATGGATCGCACCGGCTATGCCCGTGCCACGCTGGCGCCGCGCGCCGGCATGGCAGCGGCGGTACCCGCGCTGGACAAACCGCAGCCGCTCGAAATGGAGGACATGATGGGCGACATGACCGGTACGGCGCGCGCGCACCATGCCAGGACCGAATACGGCCCGAGCGTGGACATGCGCGTGGACACGCCCCGCACCGACCTCGACGACCCGGGGGTTGGCTTGCGCGACAACGGCCGCCGCGTCCTGACCTACGATGACCTGCACACGATCGGTGGTCCGCTTGACACGCGGGCACTCGGGCGGGAAATCGAGCTGCATCTCACCGGCAACATGGAACGCTACACGTGGTCGATCGACGGAGTCGAATTCGGCAGGTCCACGCCCGTGCATTTCCGTCACAACGAGCGGCTGCGCGTGGTGTTCGTCAACGACACCATGATGACCCATCCCATGCACCTGCATGGCATGTGGAGCGAACTTGAAAGCCCCGACGGACGCTTTCAGGTCCGTAAGCACACCATAGCCGTGCAACCGGCGCAGCGCGTGAGCTTCCTCGTCACCGCCGACGCGCTGGGCCGCTGGGTCTGGCATTGCCATCTGCTCCTGCACATGGATTCGGGCATGTTCCGCGAAGTGGTGGTGGCCTAGCCAGAACAGAGGACACATGATGGTGAACAAGCAGATGAAGATCGTTGTCCTGACCGCAGTGCTGGCGTTCGGGTTCTCGATGGCCTGGGCAGATCCGGTGACGCCGGAGAATACGGGCGGGACGATGGGGACGATGCCGGGCATGGCTCCGGGCGGCATGCCCGGCTCGGCACAGGACATGGGCAACATGGGCCCAGGGGGCGGCACGGGCTCCGGCTCCATGGACATGCAGGGCGGCCCGGCCCCGGCCGACGCGCGCGACCCGAACGCCTATTCCGGTGGATATACCCTCGGGTCCGGCGCTTATGCGCTGCCTGGGGGGCGGCAGCTCCACCTCTCCGACGAGCACAACTTCGGCGCGCTGCTGGTCGACCGGTTCGAGCGCGTCTACACCGACAACGGCAACTCGACGGCTTACGACGCGCAAGCCTGGTTTGGCCGCGATTATGATCGCCTGGTGCTCAAGGCCGAAGGCGACGTCGCGTGGGGCCGCCTGCAGGAGGCTCGCACCGAAGTGCTCTGGGGACATGCCGTGGCCACGTTCTGGGATACGCAGCTGGGCGTGCGCTACGACAGTGGCATCGGCCCGGATCGGGGCTGGCTGGCCTTCGGCATTCAGGGACTGGCCCCCTACTG
>JAJZRT010000041.1 GCA_021802595.1 Pseudomonadota bacterium | reverse complement strand
CCGGTTCGAAATAATCGGGGTTGCGTTCCAGGGTGATGGACTCGTTCTCCCGCCAGCCGGCGAACCTGAACGGCCCGGTGCCCACCGGGTTGCGGCCGAAGGCCTTGCCGTACTGCTCCACCGCGCGTTTGCTGACGATGGTGCCGGCGCGGCCCGTGCTGCCGGTCAGCGCCACCGGCAGGAAGGCATAGGGCTTGTTGAAGCGCATGCGGACGGTGTGGTCGTCGATGACGTCGACTCCCGCAAGCTGGTCGAACTTCCAGGCATGCGGCGAGCCGTTGGCCGGGTTCTTGACCCGCTCCAGGCTCCACTTCACCGCCTCGGCGTCGCACGGGTCGCCGTTGTGGAACTTCACGCCACGGCGCAGCTTGAAGACGTGGGTCTTGTCGTCCGGCATCTCCCACTTCTCGGCCAGGTCCGGCACGAAGGAGACCTTCTTGCCGTCGTAGGCCACCTTGAGCAGGCCGTTGAAGAGGTTGTTGAGGATCTTCACCGACCCCAGGGACGAGGTGAAGTGGGGGTCCAGGGTGTCGACCGCATCGACCCAGGCCAGCTTGATGGTGCCGCCCCGCCTGGGCGTGGCGGCCATGGCGTTCTGGACCAGCATGCCGCCCATGAGGGAACTGCCTGCGGCGAGACCCGCGCCGCTTCCCACCAGCTTCATGAAGCCGCGGCGGCTCATCCGGGTGGCCAGGGCTTCGGCCAGCTTGTCCTTGCGAGACTGTTCAGACATGGTTTTCTCCTAACAATTGATACGGTTTGAACAACAACGTCGGAGAAGGATGAGCAAGCCATGTGCCAGTCTGAAAAAGGAATGCAGTTACATGATTTGTAAGTATGTTTTTGTGTCGGGTGCACGCATGTCCGGCAAACGCCCCGTGAAGGCGCACCATGCCGTGGCGGCCTGCACTATGCGCGAATCATGTCATTTGTAAGCAGTAATGACGGTTGGTGATTACAAAGAAAGCGGCTGGGCAAGCAGAGAGAATGCCGTGACCGCTGACGCCGGGTTTTCCGGTCGTTTGTTAGATGGGAAGCAGAACAGGCGCCTGCCGGAAGCGCCGGAATGGTGCAGGCCTGCGAGGCGTCGTTGGCCCTGCAGGCGGTTCGATCAAAAGCGCCGTTCGGCGAAACCGGACTATCGCGTCAATCGATCAGCCGGCATGTTGGGATGGCAGGGGGGTCAGCGTCGACGCAGGTCGAGCGTGTGCGGGAATTCTCCCGCCGGTTCCTCGGGCGGCGGCGCCATCGGGCCGGGCGGGTTGCCGCCGGGAAAGAAGCGGGCGATCGATGCGGTCCACGGCGGGGGCGTGAAGCTGCCGGCAGTGTGGCCCCAGTCCTGGAAGCGGATGTGGCGACGGGCTTCGGCTTCCATCGCATTGACCGGGAAGTGGTCGTAGTTGCGCCCGCCGGGATGGACGACGCGGTAGGTGCAGCCGCCGATGGCGCGCCCGTTCCAGGTATCGATCAGATCGAACACGAGCGGCGAGTGGATGCCGATGGTGGGGTGCAGCGCCGACGGCGGCTGCCAGGCGCGGTAGCGCACGCCGGCCACCTGTTCGCCCTGGACGCCGGTGGCGGCGAGCGGCACGCGGCGCCCGTTGCAGACGAGCACGTAGCGGCTGCCGGTCAGCCCGCTCGCTTTCACCTGCAGGCGCTCGACCGACGAATCGACGTAGCGCGCGGTGCCGAGGCTCGTCGATTCCTCGCCGAGCACGTGCCAGGGTTCGATCGCCGTGCGCAGTTCGATGGACATGTCGCCGAGCTGCAGGGTGCCGTAGCGCGGGAAGCGGAATTCGAGGAAGGGCAGGTACCAGTCGGGCTGGAACGGAAAGCCCGCGTCGTTGAGGTCGGCGATGACGTCCTTCAGGTCCGCCCACAGGTAGTGCGGCAGCATCCACTGGTCCTGCAGCTGCGTGCCCCAGCGCACCAGCGGCTTGCGATAGGGCTGCGCCCAGAAGCGCGCAACCAGCGCGCGCAGCAACAGCATCTGCGCCAGGCTCATGCGCGCGTGCGGCGGCATTTCGAACGCACGGAATTCGAGCAGCCCCAGGCGGCCGGAGGGCGAGTCCGGCGAATACAGCTTGTCGATGCAGAATTCCGAACGGTGCGTGTTGCCGGTGAGGTCGGTGAGCAGGTTGCGTAACAGGCGGTCCACCAGCCAGGGTTGCGGCGTCTCTCCCGCCGGCATCTGCTGGAAGGCGATCTCGAGTTCGTACAGGCGTTCGATGCGGCCTTCGTCGGCGCGCGGCGCCTGGCTGGTGGGGCCGATGAAGAGGCCGGAGAACAGATACGACAGCGACGGGTGATGCTGCCAGTAGGTGACGAGGCTCGCCAGCAGATCCGGCCGGCGCAGGAAGGGGCTGTCGGCCGGGGTGGCGCCGCCGAGCGTCACATGGTTGCCGCCGCCGGTGCCGGCATGACGGCCGTCGAGCATGAACTTCTCGGCGGCGAGCCGCGACAGGCGCGCTTCTTCGTACAGCAGCGTGGTCGTCTGGACGAGTTGCGGCCAGGTGTGCGCCGGGTGGATGTTGACCTCGATCACGCCGGGGTCGGGCGTGACGAGGAGCTTCTCGATGCGGCTGTCGCCCGGCGGCGCGTAGCCTTCGATCACGACAGGCATTTTCAGGCGGGCGGCGCTCGCCTCGACTGCCGCCAGCAGGTCGAGGTACTGCTCGAGCGTGGCGGCCGGCGGCATGAAGACATGCAGGATGCCGGCGCGCGCTTCCACGCACAGCGCGGTATGCGGCACCTCGACCGATTCCTTCGTGGTGGGCGTTTGCGGGTGAACGTCCGGATGGCCGGGCTGCGGGTCGGCGTGGCTGCTGTAGCGCGCCGCCACCTCGCCGTGAAAATCGGCCAGCGGCGCGAGTGCCGCAAACGGATCGACTTCCACCCATGGCTCGCGCCCGTCCTCGGCCACCCAGGGCAGCGAGGCCAGCGGCAGGCGCAGCCCCATCGGCGAATCGCCCGGGGCCAGATAGATGCGATCGCGGCGGAATGTCCAGGGCGCGCTGTGCCAGCGCCGTTCGTGCGCGCGCCAGGCCAGCGGCAACACATAGCCCGTCGGCGCAGCGAGGCCGCGCGACAGCTTGTTGGCGAGGGCGCCGCGCAACGCGGGGTCGCCGAGATCGACATGCGCCGGATCGAGATTGATCGGCAGTTCGGCTTCCTGCAGCAATGCGGCCAGCGCGTCTTCGTATGCGGGCTGCGCAAAACACGCGGCGAGCCCGAGGTGCTGCGCCAGGGTGGCGGCAAAGCGCTCGGCGTCGGCGATGCCGTGGCCGTAATCCCGGCTGGATTCGGCCAGCAGCGCGTTGTCCTTCCACACCGGCACGCCGTCGCGGCGCCAGAAAATGCCCAGCGCCCAGCGCGGCAGCGGCTCGCCCGGATACCATTTGCCCTGGCCGGTATGCAGCAGGGCGCCGGGCGCCAGACGCCGCTTCAGGCGCCGCACCAGCACCTCGGCGCGCTCCCTTTTGTGGCTGCCGTGCGCCGTCGTGTTCCATTCCGGTGCGTCCATGTCGTCGATGGAGACGAAGGTGGGTTCGCCGCCGTGGGTGAGGCGCACATCCTGCTGCACAAGCTGTTCATCCACCCGCTGCCCGAGCGCCTCGATGGCTGACCATTGTTCATCGGAATAGGGCAGGGTGACGCGCGGGTCCTCGCGGAAGCGCGTGACCGAGTTGGAGAACGCGAACTCGACCTCGCAGGGGTCGGTGTAGCCTTCGATGGGCGCGGCCGACGCAGGCTGCGGCGTGGCGGCGAGCGGGATGTGGCCTTCCGAGGCGAACAGCCCCGAGGTAGGGTCGAGCCCGATCCAGCCCGCGCCCGGCAAGTAGACCTCGGCCCAGGCGTGCAGGTCGGTGAAATCCTGTTCCGGTCCGGACGGGCCGTCGAGGGACTTTTCGTCGGGCGCCAGCTGCACCAGGTAGCCCGACACGAAGCGCGCGGCCAGCCCGAGGTGGCGCAGCGCCTGCACCAGCAGCCAGCCGGTGTCGCGGCAGGAGCCGAGCGCTTTTTCCAGCGTCTCGTCCGGCGTCTGCACACCGGGTTCCAGGCGCACGGTGTAGGCGATTTCCCGTTGCAGGCGCTGGTTCAGCATCACCAGGAAATCGATGGTGCGCATCTTCTCGCGCGGGAGGTTGTCTAGCCAGGTCTTGAGCAGCGGCCCGAGCGGCCCGGTTTCGAGATAGGGCGTCAGTTCCTTCTTCTGCGCGGCTTCGTAGGCGAAGGGCCAGTGTTCACAGCGATCCTCGATGAAAAAATCGAAGGGATTGATCACCGTCATGTCGGCGATCACCTCCACGTCCACCAGCAACTCGCGCGTCGCCTCGGGGAACACCAGCCGGGCCAGATAGTTGCCGAAGGGATCCTGCTGCCAGTTGATGAAATGCTTCTCCGGCCGCACTGTCAGCGAATACGACACGATGGGCGTGCGCGAATGCGGCGCCGGACGCAGCCGCACAATGTGCGGACTCAGCGCGACGCGGCGGTCGAATTGGTAGTGCGTGGTGTGGCGGATCGCGACGTGGATGCTCATGGGGAACGGAGTGTGAGGCCTGTCCGTGACAAGCAAGGGTCAAGCCAGAAAAGTTTTCGCGGCGGTGTCGATTCCGGCCAGGCTGGTTCGTCGACGAAATAACACCCCAGGATCCCCCGGGATTGAGGATTGCACCGTAATGTCCCGATGGAGAAAAACCATGCGGTATCTGCTCATCATCAGCCACGACGATTCTTTCGTACCCACCGAAGCGCTGCTGCAGGGGATAGGCGCCTGGATAAAGGAGATGGAGCGCCGGGGCGTGCGGATAGACGGCAATCCGCTGCGGCCGGCTGGCGACGCCACCACCGTCCGGGTACGCGAAGGCAGGGCAGTGTTGAAAAAGGGGCCGTTCGCCAGATCCAGGGAAAAGATGTGCGCCTATGAGCTGATTGAGTGTTCGAGCGACCGGGAAGCCATCGACGTGGCGGCACTGCACCCCATGGCCAGGGCCGCAACGATAGAGGTCAGGCCCATCTGGGATGCGCTGGCCAGCCGATAGACGGCGGAGCGCTTTCCCGCCCGCTGTATTCAAACGACATACAGGAGACCGTCATGCGCTACATGATCATCGTCAAGGCCAATGCCGAATCCGAGGCCGAAACCTCTCCCGCACCCGACGCCGGGTTGCTGGCCGACATGGCCGATTACCACGGGCAGTTGATGCAGGCCGGCGCGCTGCTCGACGGCTCGGGCTTGAAACCCAGTGCGCAGGGCTGGCGCATCCGTTACGAAGGCGACACGCGCACGGTGATCGACGGCCCGTTTGCCGAAACGAGGGAACTGATCGCCGGCTACACCCTCATTCAGGTGAAGTCGCGTGCGGAGGCGATGGAGTGGGCGCGGCGCTTCCCCAACCCCGCCGGGCGCGGCAAGCCGGCGGAAATCGAGGTACGGCCGTTGTACGAGCCGGACGACTTCGCGCCGTCGCCGGAGATCGAACGCATGCGCGGCATCTTCTGAATTGCATCGTCTTTTTTCTATAAATTTTCAAGGAGCCCAGCCATGACCACCCCCGTTTCCCCCGTCCCCGCAGGCATGCACAGCCTCACTCCCCACCTCGTCTGCCGCGACGCCAATGCCGCGATGGATTTCTACGTTCGCGCCTTCGGCGCGCTCGACCTGGCCCGCCTGCCCGGCCCCGACGGCAAGCTCATGCACGGCCTGATGAAAATCGGCGACTCGGCGCTGATGCTGGTCGACGAAAATCCCGAATGGGGCATGAAATCGCCACTCGCGCTCGACGGCACGCCGGTCACGCTGCATCTCTACGTGCCGGACGTGGACGCTGCCATTGCCCGCGCGGTCGAAGCCGGCGCGACGCCCGTCATGCCCGCCGCCGACATGTTCTGGGGCGACCGCTACGGCCAGGTGCGCGACCCGTATGGACACAGCTGGTCGATTGCCACCCACACCCGCGACCTGAGCGACGAAGAAATCCGGGCCGCGGCGAAGCAGGGCTGCCCCGGCGTTTGAAGCGATGACGCGCACTCGCCCGCCGCATCCCGCGCTGCGGCCTTTCGTCGCGCAACTCTGGGCGAGCGACGGCGCGGCCTTGCCTGCATTTGCCGCGCCGCGACTCGAACACGCGCTGCCCACCGGCTGCGCGCATCTGGTGTTCCGGCTCGGCGCCACGCCGCTCAGGATCGCCGGCGCCGCCGACGCGCACTGGCAGGCGCTGGATTGGGCGATGCTCGGCGGGCCACGCTCGCGCTACTACCGGCGCGAACTCGCCGCGCCGTCGGCCTCGGTCGGCGCGCTCTTGCGGCCGGGCGCGACACTCGCGCTGTTCGGCGTGCCGGCGGCGGAATTCGCCGAATGCCACGCGCCGCTCGACGCGCTGTGGGGCGCGGACACGGAGCGCCTGCGCGCCCGGCTGGTCGAAACGGCTGCTGCCGACGCGCGGCTGGCGCTGCTGGAATCCGCCTTGCTCGCGCGCCTGCCGCGCGTGCGCGGCGTGCATCCCGGCGTTGCCGCGCTGCTCGATTCGACTCAAACGGACGACCCCGTCGCCGAGGCGGTGCGGCAAAGCGGCTTGAGCCACCGCCATTTCATCCGCACATTCCGCGCAGCTGCAGGACTCGCGCCCAAGACCTGGCTGCGCCTGCAACGCTTCCGGCGCGCGCTCGACGCGTTGCATGCGGGTGCCTTGCCGCTCGCCGCGCTGGCGCAGCGCAGCGGCTACAGCGACCAGGCGCATTTCTGCCGCGAGTTCGCCGAATTCGCGGGGATGACGCCGTCGGCTTACCGTGCACGCGCCCCGCTCGCGGCCAGCCATGTGCCGATGGGCGTGGCCGGGTCAGTTTCGTGCAAGACGGCAGGTTCGCGGGCGCCGACAATGCGCGCATTCCCCGACGAAGGAGCCACGCCATGACCATCCATGAAGTCTTTGCCTACCTGTGCGTGCCCGATACCTCCGCCGCGATCGCGTTCTACCGCGACGCCTTCGGCGCAAACGAAAAATTCCGTCTGGTCGAGCCCGGCGGACGCATCGGCCACGCCGAACTCGAATTCGGCCCGGCGACCATCATGCTGTCCGACGAATTCCCCGAATTCGGCATCCGCGCGCCGGCAGCCTTTGGTGGCACGGCAACCACCATCCACCTGCACGTGGACGATGCCGACGCCGTCCTCGCCCGCGCGCTTGCCGCCGGCGCGACGCTCGAACGCGCAGCACAGGACCAGTTCTACGGCGAGCGCTCGGGCGCGGTGCGCGACCCCTTCGGCCACCGCTGGCTGGTGGGCCACGCCATCGAGACGGTGACGCCGGAGGAGATGCAGCGGCGCTACGACGCCTTGTTCGACGGCGGCGCGTGATTGTGTGCCGGGCAGTGTCGAAATGCGGCGGGATCGCGCGTCGTGTGGATGTAGCCCCTGTCTGTCGATCCATTCTGAAAGGAAACTGCCATGAACAACCCCGTCGTCTGGTTCGAAATCCACGTCGAGAACATGCCGCGTGCGCGCGCTTTCTACGAGCGTATGCTGGGATCTCACTGGTAAGCCTGAAAGCCCCTGATAGCCTGGACGGCCTGGAAATGTGGGCCTTTCCCATGGCGATGGATCGCACGGGCGCGGGCGGCGCGCTGGTGAAGATGGACGGCGTGTGTCCAGGCGGCGGCACACTGTTCCGCGCGAAAATGTCCGTCGGCGAATACAGCCACATCGCGCTCGTGCATGACACCGATGACAGCCTCGTCGGCCCCACTCCATGCAATGAGGGGTGCCATGGGGTGGAAATCCATGAACCCCCGAAATGAGGAAGGCAAAATGAAATTCATGCTGTTGATCGTCGAGCCGCGCGGCCAGCGCGACACCCGCAGTGAGGACGAGGGACGCGGGCTGTACGCCGAAATGGTCGAATTCGGCCAGGGTCTCGCCGCGCGCGGGCAGTTGCTCGCCAGCGAATCGCTGCGCCCGGACAGCCACGGCGTGCGTATCCAGTTGCGCAGCGGCACGCCCAGCTTGATCGACGGCCCCTTCGCCGAAGCACGCGAAATGATCGGCGGCTTCTATCTGATCGAATGCGCCAGCCGCGACGAAGCCGTGCGCATCGCCGAAACCTGCCCCGCCGCGCGCTTCGCCAGCGTCGAGGTGCGCGAGTGCGCGCCGTGCTACGTGAAATGAACAAGGAGAGCAAACCATGAGCTGCATCCGTGTCCTAGTGGGAACCCGCAAGGGCGCGTTCATTCTGTCTTCCGACGCGGCGCGCCGCGACTGGCAGGTTGCCGGGCCGTTTTTCGGCGGCTGGGAAATCTTTCATATCGCGGGCTCACCTGCGAATCCGGACCGGCTTTATGCCTCGCAGACCAGCAGCTGGTTCGGCCAGGTGATCCAGCGTTCCGACGACGGCGGCGCGACCTGGAATCCGGTGGGCAACGATTTCCGCTACGTCGGCGATCCGGGCACGCATCTCTATTACGACGGCACGCCGAAACCCTGGGCGTTCAAGCGCGTGTGGCATCTGGAGCCGTCGCCGGACGACCCGGACACGGTCTACGCCGGGGTGGAGGACGCGGCGCTGTTCCGCTCGACCGACGGCGGCGCGACCTGGACAGAGTTGCCCGCGCTGCGCGAACAGCAGGGCGCACAGTGGATGCCCGGCGCCGGCGGCATGTGCCTGCACACCATCCTGCTCGACCCGACGAACCCCCGGCGCCTGTATGTGGCGATCTCGGCGGCCGGCGCGTTCCGTAGCGACGACGGCGGCCTGAGCTGGAAACCCGTGAATCGCGGCCTGCATTCGCAGTACATCCCCGATCCGGAGGCCGAGGTCGGCCATTGCGTGCACCGCATCGCGATGCATCCCGCCCGGCCGAACACGCTCTTCATGCAGAAGCACTGGGACGTGATGCGCAGCGACGACGCCGGCGATTCCTGGCATGAAGTCAGCGGCAACCTGCCCAGCGACTTCGGCTTCGCGATGGCGGTGCACGCGCACGAACCCGACACGGTCTACGTCGTGCCGATCCAGAGCGATGCCGAACACTATCCGCCCGAGGGCAAATTGCGCGTCTATCGAAGCCGAAAGGGCGGCAACGCCTGGGATGCGCTCACCGACGGCCTGCCGCAGCAGCATTGCTACGTGAACGTGCTGCGCGATGCGATGGCGGTCGACACGCTGCCCGACTGCGGCGTCTATTTCGGCACCACCGGCGGCCAGGTCTACGTCTCGCCGGACGCGGGCGACCACTGGCAGGCGATCGTGCGCGACCTGCCGGCCGTGCTCTCGGTCAGCGTGCAGACGCTGCCCTGACATGGCCACGCGGTCAGATAGGGCTACGGTGCACGTCGTCCTGCCGTATCCGCTCTATACGCTGGCGCACTGCGGTGCTGAGCTCGAACTCGATATTCCTGGCCCGGTGACGCTCGCCGCCGTGCTCGATGCACTTGAGTCGGCCTACCCTGTGCTTGCCGGCGCCGTGCGCGACCGCGATACCGGCCGGCGGCGTCCGCTGGTGCGCTTCTATGCCTGCCAGGAAGACCTGTCGAGTCTCGCCCCCGATGCACGGCTGCCCGGCGACGTGGCCACGGGCCGCGAGCCGTTGCTCATCGTCGGTGCCATCGCGGGCGGCTGAGACATGGAACCTGCCAATGGTGCGTCGGGAAACAAAGAGATGAAACCGCGATCCAGCCCTTCTGAAACGCTGCCGATCCGGCATTTCGAGCAACAGGAAGACTGGGCCGGCTGGCTGACCGATAACCACAGTACATCACCCGGACTCTGGCTGCAGCTCGCGAAAAAAGGGGCTGGCGTACTGTCCGTTTCCTATGATGAGGCCATTGAGATCGCGCTTTGCTTCGGGTGGATAGATGGACAAAAGAAGAGCCACAACGAACAGTTCTGGCTCCAGAAATTCACGCGGCGCTCGGACAAAAGTGTTTGGTCGAAGATCAACAGGGATAAGGCGCTTGCCCTGATTGAAGCCGGAAAAATGAAACCATCGGGGCGCCAGGCGGTTGAGCAAGCCAGAAGCGACGGGCGCTGGGATGCCGCGTATGAATCGGCGAGCAAGGCCACTGTGCCGGATGACTTCCAGTCCGCACTGGACGGCAATCCGCGCGCCAAAGATTTCTTTGAAACACTCGACAGCCGGAATCGATATGCCATCCTGTTCAGGATCCAGACTGCCAGAAAGGCCGAAACGCGCGCGAAGAAAATTGCCCAGTTCGTGCAAATGCTGGCGCGTCACGAAAGGCTGCACGCGTGATCGATTCATCAACAGCAACCATCGCTTGATCAATCCGTCCGCTTTTAGCGTCCCCCGCCCAAGGAGCGAGCATGAAATTCATTTTCCTGATCTGCGCCGAGCAGATGATGGAAGACCTGGAACCCGCCGACCGTGCGGCGCATTTCGACGAATACCTGGCCTTCACCGAGGCGATCAAGCGCGACGGCCATTTCGTTTCCGGCAACCGCCTGTTGCCCGCCGCGACCGCGAAAACACTGCGTGTGCGCGACGGCCGCACGCGCGTGACCGACGGCCCGTTCGCCGAAACCCGTGAACTGCTGGGCGGCTACTACCTGATCGACGCACCGGACATGGATGCCGCGCTCGCCATCGCCGCGCGCATCCCCGGCGCGCAGCGCGGCTGCGTCGAGGTTCGCCCCGTCGCGGACGATCCGCAGACGCGGGCGCTGGGGCTGGAGGCCTGACGCAGGCGGCGGGCCGGAAATTTTCCGGATCGGGCCGGGCGCGTCATGTCGATCCGCCGGTGCGCCAGCCGTCGTCAAGTCGGCGGGCTGTTCCGTCTTCCACCGCAGGAGCCATCATGGACACCATCACCCCCTTTCTCTGGTTCGACGGCACGGCCGAAGCCGCCGCCGAGCACTATGTTTCCATCTTCCCCGACTCGCGCATCCTCCAGGTCACGCGCTACAGCGAAGCGGGCCGGGAGCAGCACGGCCAGGCCCCAGGGTCGGTGATGACGGTCGAATTCGAACTCGACGGCAAGCACTTCACTGCGCTCAATGGCGGGCCGCATTTCAGGTTCAGTCCGGCGGTGTCTTTCGTCGTGCATTGCAGGACGCAGGCCGAGGTCGATCATTATTGGGACAGGCTCGGCGCAGGCGGACCGGTGGAAGCGCAACAGTGCGGCTGGCTTGCCGACCGCTACGGACTTTCATGGCAGATCGTGCCGGACCGGCTGATCGAACTGCTGTCCGGCCCTGCCGCCGGGCGGGTCATGGAAGCCATGATGCACATGAAGAGACTCGACGTCGCCGTGCTCGAACGCGCCGCGGCAAAAGGAGACTGAGCATGGTCAAGCAAATTTTCGTCAACCTGCCCGTGGCCGACCTTGCGGCGTCCATCGCCTTCTTCACCCGGCTCGGCTTTGCCTTCAATCCGGATTTCACCGACGACACCGCCACCTGCATGATCGTCGGCGAGAACATCTACGCCATGCTGCTCACGCGCGAACGCTTCGCCGGTTTTGCGCCGCATCCGCCCGCCGATGCGCGCGCCGCGACCGAAATGCTGCTGGCCCTGCAACTGGAGTCGCGTGTGGTGGTGGAGGCGATGGTGAAGGACGCCGTGGCCGCTGGCGGCAACACCTACGGCGCGCCGCAGGATCATGGCTTCATGTACCAGCACGGCTTCCAGGATCTGGATGGACACGTCTGGGAGGTCTTTCAGATGAATTCCCCGGCGGGAAGCTGAGATGGCCTGCAGCGGTGGCGATGCCCCCTCCCTGCCTGACACGATGGGCGCACCCCGCAGCGCGGTCGGCGACACGCTCGCGGCGATCTGGCACATCGAATCGGCCCGGGTTGTCGCTGCCGTCGCGCGGATCACGCGCGACCTGGGGCTGGCGGAGGAGTGCGCGCAGGACGCGCTGGTGGCGGCGCTGGAACACTGGCCCGCCGAGGGCTTGCCCGACAATCCCGCGGCTTGGCTGACCACGGCGGCGAAACGGCGCGCGCTCGACCTGCTGCGCCATCGCGCGCAGGCCGCGCCCAAGCACGCCGAACTTGCCGTCGATCTCGATGCGCAGCATGCGATCCGCGAAGCCGATTTCGCCGACATGGTCGACGCCGCGCTCGACGACGACATCGGCGACGACCTGCTCGCGCTGGTATTCACCGCCTGCCATCCGCTGCTCTCGCCCGAGGCACGCGCGGCGCTGACGCTGAAAGTGGTCGGCGGCCTCTCGGTGGAGGAGATCGCGCGCGCCTATCTCAAGCCGCCCGCCACCATCGCCCAGCGCATCGTGCGTGCCAAGCGCACGCTGGCCGAAGCGCACGTGCCTTTCGAGACGCCGCGCGGCGCAGAACTGCATGCGAGGTTGCCCTCGGTGCTGGAAGTGCTCTACCTGGTCTTCAACGAAGGTTACGCCGCCACCGCCGGCGACGACTGGACGCGCCCCGCGCTGTGCGAGGAGGCGCAGCGCCTGGCGCGTGCACTGGCGAGCCGGCTGCCCGGGGTTGCCGAGGTGCACGGCCTGCTCGCGTTGATGGAAATCCAGGCCTCGCGGCTCGCCGCGCGCGTCGACCCGGCGGGCAATCCGGTGCTGCTGCTGGAGCAGGATCGCAGCCGCTGGGACCGGTTGCTGATCCGGCGCGGGCTGGCGGCACTGG
>JAJZRT010000040.1 GCA_021802595.1 Pseudomonadota bacterium | reverse complement strand
CATGGTGGGGGTCGTCGGCGTGGTGGTCAGTCACGCCGCGCAGGCGGGCAAGTTCGACTTCTGGCCCGCCCTCGACCTCAAGGAGGTGATCGGCTTTACCGCCGCCTGGATCACCATGATGCTGGGTTCGATCCCGCAGCAGGACGTGTTCCAGCGCGTCCAGTCCGCGAAGACCGAGAAGATCGCCGTGTGGGGCTCGGTGTTCGGCGGCAGCCTGTATTTCCTGTTCGCGTTCGTGCCGATGTTCCTCGCCTACTCGGCGACGCTGATCGATCCCGCCATGGTCAAGGGCCTGATCGACGACGATCCGCAGATGATCCTGCCCCGCCTGGTCATCGACCATGCGCCACTGTTTGCCCAGGTCATGTTCTTCGGCGCGCTGCTCTCCGCCATCAAGAGCTGCGCCTCGGCCACACTGCTGGCACCTTCGGTCACCTTCACCGAGAACCTGCTGAAGCCGATGCTGGGCGAGATGTCGGACCGCGCGCTGCTCAAGACCATGCGCATCGTCACCCTGTGTTTCACCGTACTGGTCACGCTGTATGCCATCAACTCGAAGGCCAGCATCTTCAGCATGGTGGAAAACGCCTACCAGATCACCCTGGTCATGGCCTTCGTTCCCCTGGCCTTTGGGGTCTACTGGAAACGCGCCACCAACCAGGGCGCGCTGCTCGCCATCTTCCTTGGGCTGGCCACCTGGCTCGCGATCCTGATCGCCGGCCCGGAGGACCCTTTCATTCCGGCCCAGTTCGCGGGCCTGCTGATGTCGCTGCTGGGCATGATCACGGGTTCGCTGCTGCCGCAGTGGGTCCGGCACCCGCTGCCCGAGATCGGACTGCATCACACACTGCACCATCAGGCCGCTGCGCACACCCAGCACGTGCCTTCGCCGCACCATCCGCATCACTCCTGACAGGATCGGCCGACCGGCCTAAAGCTACGTGCTACTCAAACAGGAGGACGTCGTCCCTCAACGTCGGAAATCTTTACACTCCAAATACAAGGCCCCGTCGCTAAATTGCAGATGGCGCCAGCAACGCATTGTTGTTAAACAACTATTAAAAAATAAAACCATGTTGGCATGCATGATGCTTTGGATTGCACCACGAAGTAATGTGAGTGCAATCAGACGAGGGAATAGCATGTATGCCCTTGGTTTGAAACGTTTTTTTATTCTAGGAGAGTCGATCATGAGCATTTTTACTATGAAAAAAGCAGTCGCCATGACAGGGCTGGGTTTGTTCTGCATGGCAGGCGTGGCCAATGCCCACCTGGTTGCGTTTGCCTGGAAAGACAATGGCAATGGGACGATCACCATGTGGGGTGAGCACTGGCATGGCGATCAGAGCGTGCCTTCCACAGCCAATGGTGGCGTCAGGATCGGTGTTTACGGTACGAATGATGCATTATGGCCAGTGTTCCAGTGGACGGGTGTGCAGAACAACCTGGGCGGCACCACCGTGGGCATGGACGCCATGGTGACAAGTGGCATCATTGATGGTTATGCCGTAGATCCGGGCAATTTCAGTAATTCAGCAGCTGAGAATGACTGGTTCACTACCGATCCCCTCGTGTTGGGGAATGGTACCTGGGGACTGTTTACCGGAACCAACTGCTGTATCGATACGATGAGTGCACCGGGGAAATTTGTCATCTCCGGTATTTCCAGCGTTCCGCCCGGCACGGGCCCGGGGACTACACCCGGGAATGTTCCCGAGCCTGCCTCGCTCGCCCTGCTGGGCATCGGCATGGCCGGTCTGGCCGCCATGCGCCGCCGCAAGACTGTCTAATACCGTCCTCTGCAGCAAACAAAACGGCGACCCGCGGGGTCGCCGTTTTGTTTGGGTAACGTGAAGCCACCTCTATCGCAAATAGCCTTCGTGCTCCAGCCTGAGGAGGATCTGCTGCACCGCCTCATCGATGCCGAGGCCGGAGGTGTCGATCGCCAGCTCCGGTTTCTCGGGCACTTCATAAGGATCGGATACGCCGGTGAATTCGGGGATCAGGCCGGCGCGTGCCTTGGCGTACAAGCCCTTGCGGTCGCGCGATTCGCAGGTCTCGATCGGGGTGGCGACGTGGATTTCGATGAAACCGCCGACAGCCTCGATCATGCTGCGCACGTCGCGGCGGGTCTGGCGATACGGCGCGATGGGCGCGCAGATGGCAATGCCGCGATTCTTGGTGATCTCGGATGCGACGAAGCCGATGCGGCGCACATTGATATCGCGATGGGCCTTGGTAAAACCCAGCTCGGATGAAAGATGGCGACGCACGATGTCGCCATCGAGCAGGGTGACGCAGCGTCCGCCCATCTCCATCAGGCGCGCCGTCAGCGCACGCGCCAGGGTGGATTTGCCCGCGCCGGACAGGCCGGTGAAAAACACGGTGAAGCCCTGGCGGTCGCGTGGCGGGCTCTGCCGGTGCAGTTCGGCGATGACTTCGGGAAAACTGTACCAGTCGGGGATTTTCAGTCCGGCCTGCATGCGGCGCCGGAATTCCTCACCGCTCAGGGTCAGTTGACGCGCCCCGGCGGGCGCCTCGGATTCGGGCAGATGCTCGGCCCGGTCCTCCACGTACACCATGCGCGGATAGGCAATGAGCCGCACGCCGATTTTCTCCGCCAGCTCCGTTACCGGCAGGTCGGCATGCGACTGGGTCAGGTCTTCGCCCCGCCGGCAGTCCCCGTCGGGCTGGTGTTCGCCCCCGGCGATCAGCAGGCTGCAGCCGTAATTGCGCGCGATGATGGCACGCAACAGCAGCGCACGCGCGCTGCCTTCGCGCGGCGGCGCGGGCAGCAGCGACAACTGGGTGGTGGCGGCGGGAAAGCGCTCGCGGATGACGAGGAAGCTCCTCACCAGCCCGAAATAGGCCGGCGACTCGGTGATGTCCCCGCCCACCTGCGGATGCAGGAGCAGGTTGGCCTCGTTTTCGATCGCGCTTTTCAGGCAGAACTCGAATTGCGCACGGTGCATCGGCTGGCGCGCCTGCCAGGCGATCACGCGCCGCCAGCCGCGCCGTGCAAACAGTGCACGCAGTTCGGCCGGGGTGGCGCGCAGGCTGACAAAATCGGGGTGCGGCGGCAGGGCGACGCCCTCGACTGCCCCGCCCAGATGCCAGATGCCGTCGTCATCCCACACATCGCTGACGGTCAGCACCGCAAGCATGAACCCTTCGCCGTCGCGCAGGGCCACCCGGTCGCCGGATTTGAGCTCGGCGGCGGCCTTCTGATTACTGGCGAGCATGACCGGCAGCGGCCAGAACGTGCCATCGTCGAGTTGCCGGTCCGTCTCGACCCGTTCGCATTGCACGCGCGTCATGAAGCCGGTGAGCGGCGAGTAGGCGCCAGTCATCAGCATTTCGAGCTCGCACCGCTGCCGCCAGTCCAGATCAAGCGAAGGCAGGCTCAGGGCTTCCTGCTTGAGCGCGGCACTTTTATCGGGGTCGATCAGGTTGACGAGCGTACCGCCATAGGGCGCGATCAGTTGGTTCACCAAGTTGCTCCAGGATAAAGACCGCAAGGGCTATTTATAGATTTCGAAGAAACCAGCAATAAACCGGCCAACTTCCGATTCGGGCAGATGATTGATGCCGGCCGCCCCCTTGCGTCCGCCGCCGGTATCGAACTGGCTGCACAGTTCGTCCGCGCCGGACTTGGCCACGAGCGGGGCACGCACGCTGACGACATAGCCGCCGCCCGGCTTGGCGGTGAGCACCGCATGCGCCTGCGCGGGCGACTCGACTGCCAGCTGGTTGCCGAACACGCCGGAAATCCGCCGCGCCCATTTTTCGGCAGGCAGCACGAAAATGCGCCCGGCGTCACGCACGTCTGCCGCTTCCAGGGCAACGGCACGCGCCATGTCTTCCTGGTAACCGGTCTTCAGGGTTCGATAGGCGGGCGATTCGGCGATGAAGGCGAAGGGCTCGGCAAACGGGCGCACCTGACGATACAGTTCGGCCGGGTCGTAAAACAGGTCGTCGAGCGTTTCGCCATAGCCGTTGTAATTGAGGCATTCGCCCAGCGACTGCAGCTGCGCCAGCCGGTCGGCCGGCAGCCCGAGGGGGGCGGCGGCCTGGCGTGCCGCATCGGCGAGGTTGTCGCCAAACGCCGCAACGACCGCCCACGGCAGGTGCCTGCCCTGCAGATACCGGTTCACCAGCAGGCTGGTGCAGACGTTGGCATCGGTATCGATATGCGGCTCGAAACGGGGATGCTCGGGGATGTCGCCCGGCTGGTGATGGTCAAAGTAGCGCACTTCCGCGCCGGCCTCGAGAATCCGGTCCAGCGCGTCGCGGTTTTTCGACAGGGCGATGTCGAGCACGGTGACGCGATCGCCCGCCTGCACCCTGACCCGTTTCAGCAGACTGATGTCGCGCTTGGGTCCGGTGACCAGCTCGGAATCGGCAGGATCGGCCAGGCGCAGCTGGTGCAGTGCGCAGAGGCCGTCGGCGTCGCCGTTGAAAACGTCAATGAGGTTCATGGCGGTAATGGTTTTGTTGTCGTTGACCGGCGCGAAAGTGCGGCCATTGTATGAACGCAAGCGTTGCAATGACAAGCATGTGCAATGCACTGTAACGCAGCCAGATGACAGACTGCGCGGCATAATGCTGGCGATCGGTGCTCAGCAGGAACTGCATGGCCGAGAATTGCTGGCCATATTTGTTGATCGAAGCCGCCAGCCCGAAATGCAGGAACAGCGCCGCGAGCGGCAGCGAAACCAGCGCGCCGGCCAGCCGCAGGGTACGCTGCACAGCCGTCGCCGGCGAGGCGAGCCAGGCGGCAGCGAGGAACAGGAGATAGAGCCAGGCACACAGCGCCGCGAAGGCCAGCGGCTGCGGGGTGGCCATCAGTTCGACAAGATTGTCGGTGTCGGCCTGGACCACCACGCCCCAATACGCCAACCCCAGCACCGGAAGCGCGGCCAGGAAATGCAACGCGCCCAGCCGCCGCCCGCGCCAGCGACGCACGGTCTGCGTCGCCAGATAGATCAGCGCGCCGGGAATCAAGGCCAGTGCCATCCAGCGCAGCCCCAGTTCCCACTGGCCTGACCAGTGCAATACCGGGCTGCCGCCCAGGTCGAAAAGGCTTTCATCCGGCACGGCGGCGTCCAGCAACAGGAACATGATCCCGCCGTACGCCAGCAGACCCAGCGGGACTTGCACCAGCCGGGCCAGTCCAGATACCTGCCTACGCGCCAGCCATACCGGCCCCACCGCCAGCCAGTAGCATGTCAGCGCCAGCAACAGCGCCGACAGCCAGGCACTGCCCGGCCGCAGCAGTTCGCGCACATTGTAGGGCATGAAGGGAAGGTGCCCGGCACTCCAGAACAGCACCCCCATGCCCCCCAGTACCAGCGGCAGATGCCAGCGCACCCGCGCCGCCGGCGATGAAGGGACAAATTCAGCAGCATGTGGCGCGGGTGCGAGCGGCATGTCCGCATGCCGCGGCGCCCGCAGGATGCGGCGCACCACGGCATAGCCTGCCAGCCCGCCCATCCAGGCCAGGAACCAGTCGGTGGTGTCGGCGATCTTCTCCGGCAACATCACCTGCCCCAGTTCGATGAAAGCAGGCATCAGCACCAGCACCAGCATGGCCACCGCAAACAGCGGGCCGCGCCAGCGCCAGGGCTGGCGCGCCACCCCCCAGGCCAGCAGGCCGCCCAGCGGCGCAAAGAACAGGGTCTTGCGCAAGACCTCGGTGATCGCCCGAAATTCAGTGCCGAAGTAATACACCTCGAACGGTACCCGCTGCACGAAGCCGAGCCGGCTTTTGACGAAGGCCCCGTCGGTGCGGAAATCGAAGGGAAACCAGAACACGAACAGCAGTGCGGCCATCCACCCGGCTGCCAGCGCGAAAGGCAGCCAGGTGCCCCACTGCAGCGGCTTGCCGGCAGGCGTTTCGCGTTTGGCCAGATATCCCCCCACGACACTGCCCAGCGCCGCGCCGACCGCCGCGGTCAGGATGTCGGTGACATCGCTGACGCGCGAAAAGACGAACAGCTGCATGAACTCCAGCCCGGTCGCGGCGGCCACCGTCATGCCCCACGCGCGCCACGCGCCGCGCGTCCCGTCGATCCGCCACAACAGCGTGAGCGGCGTCCAGACCAGGGCATCGGTGGCAATGTCGTACAGCGCCGTGGCAGGGTCATGCGGCAGGTCGGCAAACGGCACCAGATTGACCATGCCATCCCGCCATTTATGGAAGATCTCGACCGCGCTGATGGTCAGGTCGAGCGGCAGGACGTTGTAAAACACGATCCCCGCCAGATACGTCCAGGCCAGGCGCTCGACCAGCGTCGCGCGGGTATGGGCATGCCGCCAGGCCTGCAGCCAGTCGGTAAACCGTCGGCCGGTCGGCCACCAGGCGATGACACCGATGAGCCCTCCCAGGGTTTCGGCGAATATGTCGTTTTGCGACACCGTGCGCGGCGGAAAGAACAGCTGCGTGAATTCGATGCCGACACTCAAGGTGGTGGCGGCAGGAATCAGGGCCAGCGTGGCCAGCAGGTTTCGCAGGCGACCGTCGCCGCCCGTCATGGCGCCCATCCACAGGTAGGTCAGCGGAATGAACAGCAGCAGATTGGCGACCCAGTCGGCGCGCGATCCGATCCCGAGTTCGAGAAACGGTATCGCCCCGAACCGGGCCACGGCCTCATCCCACGGCAACGCATGAAACTTGAGCGGCACCAGGCTGCCGTATATCACGAATACGGTGTAGCCCAGCGTAACCAGCCACAGCAGCGCACACGAGTTGCCAGGCGCCACGCCCCCCCTGCCGTTCATGGCCGCATCGCCCCCAGAGTGCGCAGCAAGGCAGGGGAGATGCCCGCCCCTGCGGGCGCCGCGCCCTGCCAGTCGGGATAGGCCGCCAGTTCGCGCACGAGGCCTCGCGGCAAAGCGGGCATCTGCCGGCGGCGGTGCGCCCGCAGGCGCGGGGCCAGTTCGGGAAGGGCGACATTCTGCAAGTCGGGACGATAGTCCGAGGTGACGTTGTTCGCTGCCTCGCCACCCTGCACGGGACGTGCGGCCGCCACCAGGTTGGCGATCACGCGCTGGCGATAGGGGGCATCCTGGGCGCGGCGCACCTGGATGCCCGTTCCCGAAGCCAGCACGGTATTGCTGAAGACCAGCATGTCGCGCGGTACGTCGTTGTGCGGCTGGATGTGGATCGCATCGCCGCTGCCGTTGATGAAGACATTGTCGTACAGCGCCACCCGTCCCTCCGCCTGAATCAGCGCTTCACTGGGATTGTGCAGGAAGAGATTGCCGTAGACCAGATAGCGATCCTGGCTGCCCGCCCCCGACAGGGGGAAATGTCCCAGCAGGACGTTGGGGCGTGCCTGTGGCCCGGGCAGCGCATCCTGCTTGGAAAACACGTTGTAACGGATCACCGTGTCATGGCGGTCGGTCAGGCCAGCCTGACGGACGGCCTGGTGCTTGATCTGCAGGTTGTAGCCGAGCGTCTGCGAAACCCGGTTGGCCTCGATGACACCGCCGACAAAGGGATCCGAACCATCGGAATCACCGAGGTACATGCCGGTGCCCACCCGCTCGATGCGGTTTTCCCGGATCACCCAGCCGAATGCCGGGCACTTGGTGGAGATACCGACATTCTGCTGTGACGCAGCATGGTCGTGGATGAAAAGATGATCCAGCGTGATGAAGTCGGCATAGCGGCTGTGTCCTTCGGCCTTGACCGCATCCACCGGCTGGTTGCGGCCATCGAGCTCCAGATGGCGCAATACCAGATAGCGCACATCGACCAGGCTGACCGTATTGGCACCCGGCCGGGCGATGAAATGCGGCGGTTCGCGCGGCTCGGTCGCCCCGATGACGATGGGTTGACCGGCATGGCCGGACAGATTGTGCAAGGGCAAGCCCTGCAGGTAATCCCCTGGATCGAGCAGCAGGCGGTCACCCGGCTGCAGGCGATGCAGATAATCGCGGTAATCGTGCGCGTTTGCGCGGTAATCCGTTGCGGCCGCCGTTCCCGCCAGCACGCAAAGCCATGCTGCGCAGACGGCCCGTCGCATTCAGTCCGCCGTATCCGGCAAGGACAGCCCGCTTCTCAGCAGATCCAGCTTGCCGTAGAGCACGCGGGTCATGCCTGCGACGCTCTGACGGCCGGTATCCACGACGATGTCGGCCACCTCGCGATACAGCGGATCACGCTGCTTGAACAGTTCCCGCAGCCTGGCGAGCGGGTTCTCGGTCTGCAACAGGGGGCGGTTGCGGTCATGCCGTGTGCGCTCGTGCAAATGCTCGGGCATGCCGCGCAGATAGATCACCACCCCGTTATTTTTCAGATTGGCGCGATTGGTCGCCGACAGGACCGCGCCACCGCCGGTGGCCAGCACGATACCGGACAAGCCGGTCAGTTCGGCGATCGTCGCCTCCTCGCGTTTGCGGAAACCGGCTTCGCCCTCGATCTCGAAGATGACCGGAATCTTGACGCCGGTTCGGGCCTCGATTTCATGGTCGGAGTCATAGAAGGTGCAGCCGTAATGCTTGGCCAGCAGTCGTCCCACGGTCGTCTTGCCGGCGCCCATCAGTCCGACGAGGTAAAGATTGTCTCGCTTGCTCATGGCGCCATTCTAATGGAGTGCAGCGCAATGGCCAGCGCTGCACGGACGCGCACAAGCGAGAAAACCGGACGAAAAAAAGCGCGGGGCATGCCCGCGCTTCGGGGATCAACCGAAGTCAGCGTATCGACAGGCGATCGTCGAGGATACGCGGCGTGAGGAAAATGATCAGCTCGGTCTTGCTGTTCTCCTTGGTCGTCGTCTTGAACAGGTTGCCGAACACGGGCACATCCCCCAGCAGCGGCACCTTGCTCACGGTCGAGTTATCGCTGCCGTCGAAAATTCCGCCAAGCACCAGCGTCTCGCCATTGTTGACGCGCACTTGGGTCTTGATCCGCTTGGTGTCGATCGCTGGGTCGGTTATGCCCTGAATGAAGCGCACCGCGTCCTTCTGCACTTCGACGGTAAGGATGACCGAATCGTTGTTGAGAATCTGCGGATCTACCAGCAGGCAGAGAAACGCGTCCTTGAACGTCACGGTTGCAGGCGAGTTGGCTGTCGGGGGCGTGATATAGGGAATCTGCGTACCATTGAGAATTACCGCCGGCTTCTGGTTGGACGTCATTACGCGCGGATTGGAAATCACCTTGCCGCGGTTGTCGGCTTCCAGTGCACGCAATTCCAGACTCAGGAGATTGCCGTTGGCAAGATTCAGCAAGGACAGGGCAAGGTTAGCGTGGTCACCCTGGACTGGCAAAGCCTGTCCGAGGCCTGTGGCCTGACCGGGGCTGCCAGGGGTGCCATTCACGCCCGCAATCTCGTGCGGGTCACCACCAATGCTTCCAACTTTGTTAACCGCCTTGAAACCCAGGCGCGCACCCAGATCGCGACTCCAGCCATCGGTGGCCACCACGACCCGCGCCTCGATCATGACCTGGCGTGCCGGCACATCCAGACGTGCGAGCAGTTCGCGGATTTCCTGAATCTTGCGCGCCGTATCGGTGACGATGAGCGTATTGGTCTTCAGCTCGTAGGTTGCACGACCCCGTTTGGTGAGGATTTTCTGGTCATTGTCGCCCTTGCCCTGTTGCGAGGCCTGCGCCGCCGCAGCGCCACCCAGCCCCCCCGCCTGTGCCGAGCAGTTCACCGTGTTGTTGACCGCCGAGTTGAGGAAGGCTCCGGATGCAAACCCGTACAGCATGGTTTGCGCCTCATCCGCCCGCATGTAGTTGAGCTGGATATATTCGGTGGTCAGGGGTTCCAGATCGGCCACCTGGTTCTTGGCCTCGAACTCGAGCTTTTCCTTGGTCATCAATTCGTCTTTGGGCGCGATCCAGATCACGTTGCCGTTCCGGCGCTTGTCCAGGCCCTTGGTCTGCAGGATGAGATCGAGCGCCTGATCCCACGGCACATCCTTCAGGCGCAGGGTGAGGTTGCCGGTCACGGTGTCGCTGGCGACGATGTTGAGGCCGGTGAAGTCGGCGATGACCTGCAGCACCGAGCGTACTTCGACGTTCTGGAAATTGAGCGAGAGCTTCTCGCCGGTATATTTCACCTTGCCGTCAGCCGTTTTCTTCTGCGCATCATCACTACTTGGTTTGACCTCGACGATGAAGCTGTTGTCGGTCTGGTAGGCGGAATACTCCCAGCCGCCCTTGGGCTGGATCACCATGCGCGTATTGTCGCCCAGGGTGTAGGTTTCGACGGTCTGCACCGGGGTGCCGAAGTCCGCCACATCCAGGCGACGCTGGAGCGCCTTGGGCAGTTCGGTGCCGATGAAGTCGACGACCACGCCGTTCGATTGCTGGCGGATGTTGATGCCGGCCTGGGCGTCGGAGAGCGTGGTCACGATGCGAGCCTCGCCTGCAGCGCCGCGCCGGAAATCGACATCGCGGATCGTGTGGCGGGCGCCTCCGGGCGCCGCTTCGGCAAAGCGCGGGCTGGCGTTTACCGGCGCCGCGCCTGCCCCGACATCGCCGAGGGCTATCAGCAGGGATTTGCCATCGATGCTGGCATCGTATTCAACCGATTTGTTCAGGTTGAGCACGAGGCGCGTGCGCGTCCCGGCCTGCACCACGTTCACGCTCGACAGCGGGCCGAGATTGGCCTCGACCGTGTTGCGGCCCAGCGCGTTGCCGGTGTCGGGCAGATCGAGCGCAATGCGCGGCGGATTGCCGACAGTGAAGCCGGCCGGCGTAGCCGTCAGCGCCTTCTTGAGGGTGACGCGCACCACGACCTTGCCACCGGGCAGGGTCGTGGTTTCGACGCTTTGCACTGCATTGCCGGTGGGCGGCGCGTCGGCAGCGCGCGCCGCGAACGGCAGCACCAAGCCAGTGAATAGGATGAGCCCGAACAGGTGACGGGTCATTTTCTGGGCAATTTTCGGCAATGCATTCATGTCAGCCTCTTTGGAATTCAGTACTTCAAATCATTCTTGCAGGTTCAGGGTGCTGGTGCGCTCCGACCAGTCCCCGGCGCTGTCCTGGACAATTTCACGCAGGGTCACTTCGCCGTCGCTGATCTGCGTGATGAGGCCGAAATTCTGGCCCATGTAATTGCCCTTCTTGACGTGGTAGACCGCGTTGTCCGGCGTCTTGATCACGGCCTGGATCACGCCCTTCTGCGACAGCACGCCCACCATCTTCAGCGTTTCCAGCGAGAACGCTTCCAGTGGTTCTTTCGGGCGGGTCAGGTCGGGCTGTATTCCGCCGCCACCGCCCATCGAGAGTTTCCTTGGCTTGAAGGGATCGGGCAGATCAAAGGCGTTGTAACTGAACGGTTCATAGGGCTTGACCTCGGGCAGCGGCTCGATCTTGCCCTGCATGTCCTTGCCCGTTTCGGCGACGAATCGGTGCAGGTCGTCCATGTCGCCGCTACCGCATCCGCTCAGCCCGGTGACGATCAATGTGATGGCCAGGCGCTTCATTTCTTTTGCTCCTTGGCTTGATGTTTCTGGGCGCTGATTTCATCGTCATCCAGATAGCGATAGGTTTTGACGGTGGCGTCCATGTTCAGAACTCCATCCTTCATGGGCTCCATGGAAATATCCTGCATCGTCACGATACGCGGCAACTTGGAGACATCGCTGACGAAGGCTGCAATGTCATGGTAGCCGCCGCTAACCTTGACATGGATGGGCGTCTCCGCATAGAACTCCGACACGGTTTCAGCATCGGGCTTGAACAGATCAAACTGCAATCCACGCCCCAGACCGGCCTGGTTGATGTCCGTGATCAGCGCATCCATTTCCTGCTTGTTCGGCAACTGTTTCAGCAACGCGCCGAACGCCTGCTGGATATCGGCCAGCTGCTTCTTGTAGGCTTCCAGATTGATGGCCTGGTTCTTCTTGGTGGTGAACACGCTGCGCAGCTCGGTTTCCTTCTGCTTCGCGGCATCGAGCGTCGCCATTCCGCTGCGCCAGTCGAACCACCACCCTGCCAGGATGATCGCGATACACAACAGCGCAAGCGCGACGAGTTTGGTCGGCAGCGGCCAGTCGGCCAGCGTTTTCAGATCGAGTTTATTGAGTTCGTCCAGGGTCATGCCTTGCCCCCCTTGTCTTTCGCGGTGTCCGATTGCTGATGCGTCTGCTTGACGGTCAGCACAAACTCGTTGGCACGCAGATTATTCACGGTGGCAGCCTTGATCTCGACCAGGCTGGCCGATTCGAACCAGGGTGAGCCGTCAAGATTTCGCATCAGCGTGGAGACACGCGCGCTCGACTGCGTGTAGCCGCTGATGGTGACGACGTCGCCTGCCTGCTTGAAGGACTTGAGATAGAGCCCGTCGGGCAACAGGCGGATCATCTGGTCAAACAGGTGGACGACTTCGGTCCGGTTGGACTGCAGCGTCTCGACGACCTGCTTGCGCGCCAGCAAGGCCTGCGTCTGTTCGCGGATTTTCTTGATTTCGCCGATCTGGCTGTCGAGCTTGGCGATCTCCTGATCCAGGTAAGCGTTGCGTGCTTCCTGGGTCGACTGCCGCGCAGCGATCACGCTATGGCCGAGGACGACGACAATAACGCCCGCTGCGACGGCAATGCCAAGCAGGATACTGAACTGGCGCCGCCGGGCGGCACGCGCAAGTTCACGGTGGGGGAGCAGGTTAATGCGGATCATTGTGGGTCAAACCTCCGCATGGCAAGGCCGCAAGCGACAAAG
>JAJZRT010000039.1 GCA_021802595.1 Pseudomonadota bacterium | reverse complement strand
CACCACCCCGGGCGCCGTCTCCGCGGCGGCGGCGGCTTTGGCCTGTTCCTCCCCTTTCTTCTCGGCCTGCCTGACGAGGTCCTGCGCCGCCTCGGCGCTCAGCACGCCCTTCTTCACCAGCGCGTCCACCAGGGCGAGCGTCGTCGCGCGCAGGGTCTCGAGGTCCTGACGCTCGCTCCCGGCCTGCGCGGGCACTGCAAACGCCAGGCTCAGCGCCATGACCAGGGGCTTGATGTAATGAATTTTCATGATGAGTTGATTTAGTGGAATCGGGTGGTCATAAATCGGAATTTCAGCGCGACACCACGCGCAGCCGCACCGGCTGCGGGATGTCGGCCGGCAGGGGGTCGCGCAGGCTCACCTGCAGGATTTCCTGGCGCAGCGCTTCGTCGAGTTCGCTGTCGCCCGTGCCCTTGTCGAGCTGCACCCGGCTGACGGCGCCCGACGGGTTGAACCATATCTGCGCCACCACCTTGTAATCCTTGCCCTGCAGGCGCTTGGCGCGTCTCAGCTCGTCTTCCAGCTGGCGCGAAATCATGTTCGAATACCAGCTACGCCGTTCGTCCCGGTCGCCGCCGCCGCCGATGCCGATCCCGCTGCCCGCAGCCAGGTCGGTCGCCATCCCGCCCGCCGGCCCGTCGGGGATGCCACCGGGGGGCGGGGGCGGCGCCTCGGGCTGGGGCGGCTGAGGCTGATCGATCTTGACTTCCTCTTTCGGCTTGTCGATCTTCTGCGGCTCCGGGGGCTTTTCCTCCGGCGGCTTGGGCGGCGGCGGCCTGACCAGGGAAATGGTCTGGATCTTCGGCCGCTCAGGCTCGCCCGAATCCTGGATGAAGTGCATCACCCCCCAGATCACGGCCGCCGTGAACAGCGCCATGAACAGCAGACCGCCGATGAGCGGCAGCCGGCTGCGCAGGGATCGCTTGCGGTCAGGCATCGTTACTTCGGCTGCTTGGCCGTCACCAGACCGAGCTGGGTAATGTCGAGGCGGCCGCACAGGTCCATCACCTCGACCACTTTTTCATAGGCGATCTTCGAATCGCCCTTGATCACCACCGGCAGGTCGGGCGTGATCGCCTTGAAGCTCTTCAGGCGGCTCTCCAGCTCGGCCATGCTGACGGGATAGGTGTCGAGGTAGATCTGTCCGTTGGCGTCGATGGTGACCGACTTGGTCTTGGGCTTGGCCAGGCTCGGCGTGTTGCTGGCCTTGGGCAGGTTGACCTTGATGCCCTGCACCGAAGCGGTCGTCATGATGATGAAGATGACCAGCAGCACGTACGCCAGGTCCAGCATCGGCGTGATGTTGATGTCGTCGAACGGTTCGTTGTCTTCGCGTATCTCGGCCATGTCCGCCCCCTATCGGCTGTAGGTTTCGGCGATGCGGGCGATGTATTCGTCGACGAACACATGCATGTCGGCGCTGATCGACTTGATGCGCGAGCCGAGGTAGTTGTAGCCGAACAGCGCCGGGATCGCGACCGCCAGGCCGGCCACGGTGGCGACCAGCGCGGCGGCGATGCCGGGCGCGATGGCCGCGACGTTGACGTCGCCGGTGGCGGCGATCGCGGCGAAGGTGATCATCACCCCTACCACGGTGCCCAGCAGGCCGAGGAACGGACCGCCGGAAATCGCGATGGTGAGCAGCACCATCAGGCTGTTGAGCTTCTGGTTCTCGCGCACCACGGTGGCGTCGAGGCTGGCCTTCACCACGTCGAGCGCCTGCGGCGACAGCTCGACGCTGGTGCGCTTGCCCATGCGGTGCTTCACCTGCTGGATGCCCGCGTGATAGATGCGGTAGAGGGTCGAGTGCTGGTGATGGTCGTGGTGGCCGAACAGGATCTCCGCCATGCCACTGCCCTTGAGGTCGGCGTCTGCCGGGTCGTCGTCGGCGTCCAGCTGGGCGGTTTCCTGCGCCTTCAGGTTGTGGAAGGCATCGAGGAAATCCCGGTTCGCCTTCGAAATGCGGTTCACCAGCAGCGCCTTCGACGCCATCACCAGCACGCTGATGCCCAGCATCACCATCAGCACGCCGATCACCACCCAGCCGTCCAGGGTCACGCTCTTCAGGATCACGCCGAAGTAGGACGCGTCGCCGCCGCCGTCCGCGCTTTCCTCCTCGCCCGCCTGCACCGCCTTGTCGCTGTCCGGCCCCTGCGTCATCGCGGCCAGGCGCAGCCAGTCCGCACTGCGCGCGACACCGGACACTTCCAGCTCGTCGGCTTCGCCCTTGAAGCCCGTGCCGACCTTCAGGTCCAGCGCGGCATCCGCGGCGGCTGCCGCCGCCTCGCCGGCCATCGTGCCGTTGAGATACACCTTGAGCTTGCCGCCTCCCAGCGTCACCGCCACCAGGCTCCAGCCGGTCGCCGGCACCTCCGGCCCCGCCACCGTCACACCGCCCGTGCGGGCCACCAGCTTGCCGCCTTCCAGCGCCAGCGTCAGCGTCTGCCCGGCGCGCAGCAGTTCGGCGCTCTGGCCGGCGGCGTCCGGCTTGACCCAGAGCGACACCGTCATCCCGGTCGCCGCGCCGTACACGAGTTTCGGCGCCGCCGGAATATCCAGCGATTGCGTGCCGTCGAACTTGATGCCCGCGCCGATCACGCCGCCCGGCGTGCGCGTGCCGGTGAAGCTGCCGGAGGAGATGGCCGAGGCCGTGCTGTCCTGCGGCACGCCGCTGGCTTCCGCGTAATGCTGGACCAGCACGAATCCGGACGTGTAGACGGCCTTGCCGTCGCTCGCCGCCGGCGCGCCTTCGTTGCCGGAATACAGCCAGATCTGCTGCTTGTCCTTGCCGCCTTCGAGCTTGGGAACCTGCACCCAGATCAGCGCCTGCTCGGCGGTGCTGTCGAACTTCTCGATCTGGAAACTCAGCGGCGTCTTGTCGTCGCCCGCCACGAAGCGCAGGTCGGAACCGTCGACATTCGCGCCCGCGAAATCGAAATTGCCCGTGTGCAGGCGGATCAGCACCGGCACGCTGGCCTGGGTTTCCTTCACCCCGGCGCCCGAATCGGCGGTGCTGATCGTGAACGCCCGGCGGGCGGTCCAGTCGCTGTTCCACCACGCATGGGCCGGGGCGGCTGCCAGCATCAACAGCAAGGGCAACAGAAGTCTGATCATGGCGACGGGCTTCGCGGGATTAACAAAGCCTTGGAGTGTGCAGCCGGACTGTTGCCCGGTCATGAAAACCGGCTCCCCCGATATGAGCCGAACAGCTCATATCGGGGGCCGTCAGGCCTGGGCAATATCAGTTGCCGCCATTCCTCTTTTTGCGGCAGGCGTCGTCGTCCTTGCCGCATTCGGCGGGTTCGCCGCCGAAACCCAGCACCTCGACGCTGATGAAGGCAGGCCGGAACGACTTGAGGTCTGCATCGTTTTTCGCCAGCGCGCCGCCTGCCTGGGTCACGGCGTCCATCGCCTTGCTGGCGCTCGCGGCGGCGTCGCTGGACACGGGCGCCGCCGGCGCCGCCGAAACCGAAGGCACCCCCACTGACGGCCCGCTGGCCGAGAAATTGTCGGCGTTCTTGACCACCAGCGCGGCCACGACCAGTCCGCTGGCCGAACTGACCCCCGCCTCGCCGGCATCGATCGTTCCGGTGGGAGCAAGCAGATAGACCTTGCCCGGCTTGGGCTTCTGCAGGGGACCGAAGCCGTCGGGGTCGACGCTCACGGTGCGAATGCCGCTGCCTATGGCATCCTGGGGCGGCAGATACAGGAACCCGGTAAGCTTCAAATCGCCCGTTATCGGGTCTTTTTCCGTCACGGCGACCCTCCTCGGCGGAGAGGACGTACTCGCAGAGCGGTATCCTCGGCCCGCGTCGATGGTGCCGCCATTGCCACTGGTGTAAAGCAGAATATCCCCGCCCTCGAAGGTCGCCAGTTTGGACAGGTTCACGTTGACGTCGCCGTTCAGATAGGCATTGATCGCCCCGCCGGCATTGGTATACACCCCGATATTGCGCTTGCTGTTGGCCGTGGGCAGGCCGACATTGATATTGCCATAGGGGGCAAGCAGGTTGATGGCGCCGCCCGATCCTCCCGGATTGGTGCTGGAACTAATCCGTGCGTTGTACAGCGTGATGTCGCCCTGGTGCGGCTGACCGTCCTTGAACAACGCGGCAATCACGTTGTTCGCCGAGGTCAGGGCCGCATTGTAGGCAGCGCTTAACTTGTTGGCGGCCGATCCGCCGCCGGCATCGGTCAGAGTGAGATACAAGGGTGCGCTGCCAGGCTGAATCCGGCCCGCGTAGACGATGTCGATCGCCTGGTTGGCACTATCGACTACCGCTTTTGCATCGGCGAGGGCGGCTTCGTCCGTCAGGGATTTGGCCTGAACCTGCCCGAGCAAATCCTGGAACTGGCCGACACTGCGCAGCACGCTGAACAAGCCATTGGCTTGCGCCATGTCGATCCTAACGGGAACCACCCCGGCAGAAACAAACACGTTGGCGGCATCCGAACTCGCCAGGCTTGAATTGTTCGTATTGCCGATGGCGTCGATACGGGTGACATCGTTCTGTCCCGGAATGTCGTCGATTGACAACTCCTTCGGGTTCACCGCGCCCAGGTTGACGTCCCGCCCTGCTTCGACCAGAAGGTTCCCCGCTCCGGCGATCAGGAGATGGGGCATGTTCGCCCATTTGCTGCCATTGCTCAGGACGTTCGAATAGAACAGGTCGCGCCCTGCCGCCACATAGCTGGTATCCGTGGCACCAAGGTTCTGCAGGTCGAGCTGCACGTTGCCGATGTCCTGGCCTGCCACCACCGCCGCCCGCTGGGGAAAATAGAAAGCGGCGTCGCTGACGCTGCCCTGTTCCGCCACCACCGCGTAGCGGTAACCGCCCAGGCTGGAGGACGTTGCCATCCTCGGGTCGCTGGAGGAAGGCGAAACGAAGGCGTAAGGACTGGAGGTCGGATAGTAATCGCCACCGGTCGTTGCCGGAGCGAGCGTCTGATCGCTCGCCGTGGGCAGGGCAGCGGGGTCATAGTCGCTCTGGTTCAGCACAAGATCATGGATGGAATCCCCAGCCAGCAGTTGGAACTGGCCGTTACGGTCGGGATACTGGTACAGGCTGGCTCCCCCCACTTTCAGAGTCGATGCGTCGAACTTTCCGGCGCCGTTGCTCACGCTGCCTTCCAGGGCCACTGCGGAGAAGCGGGGGGGCAGCACATTTTTAGCCGTCGTCCCCTGCACGGGAACGACTGTCAGATCCCCTCCCATCGACTGTGCTGTCAGGCTGTCTTCCGGCGAGTAGCTGAAGAAGGCGCTGGGGGCATCCCGGTAGCCCGGCGTGAGATTGCCCGGGTTCGTGCCGGCATGCTTGAGGGACGGCGCCACGGTGGGATTGGCCACGCTGCCCAGCGCCACGCTGCCTAGCGCGTCAACCTCCAGCCTGGCGCCCTGCAGGGCCGGATCGTCGCTGTAGCCCATGAGCCAGAAGGCCGGGGCGGTAGCGGTATCGCCCACGCCGCTGAGACCGCCGATGGCGCCGCCGGCGCTCAGCTTGGCCGTGCCGCGACTGACCAGATACTGGCCGCCGAGCATATCGCCGCCGGCATCGATGCGCACGTCGCCGCCTCCATAGACGGCGTTCTGGTCGGGAATGATGTTCGTCCCGCTTGCATCGAGCACCGTTTGGGCCGATGGCGCCGCCGAGCGTGACGTCGCGGACGCGACGGAGAGATTGCTGACGCTATTCCCCGCGACGATGGTGATGTCGCCGCCGCCCAGGGTTGCGATGCCCTCGATGCCCTTGGTCTTTGCTGTACTGTTGCCGAGCCGGTCCACCCACCAGTAGGCAGGCAGGTAGGGGGTACCGCGATGAAATCCGGTGGTGCGCCGCAGCCAGTCGTTGATGTCCGCATAGCCGCCGCTGCCGCTGACCTTGCCATTGGCGCTGACGGAGATGCTGCCGCCATCGACGAAGTTGACCCCCGCGGCGGGCGCATCGTATTTCAGGGGCGACTGGGACATGATGGGAAGGGACACTGCGCGCCCGGTGGTGTAGACCACAGCACTGCTGCTATGGACAAAGTCCACCCCGGCGGCGTTCTGGATGGCATCCAAGCCGGCGGCCATCTGAACAAAGTCCCGCCCGGAGGCGATCTGGATATCTCCCGTAGAGGTGGTTACCTTACCGCTTCTAATGTTATTTGTGAGAGTAGTTCCGATTTGAGTTGACGTCGCGATGCTGTTCAAGGTCACATCGCCCTGGCCACTACTCACTGCCAGCGGATCGGCGGAGGCTGTATCGGCACCGCCCGCCAATTGCAGGCTCCATCCGGAAACGGGAGGGAGGGTGCTGTCGTTGGGCAGGCCCAGCCGGGCGTTGACCGCCAGGTTGCCGGCTGCACGCAAGACCAAGCGGCCGGCTGTCTGGTTAATGCCCGTGCGCAGCCAACTCGAATCAGTCAGGTCCCAGGCAATGTACTCATTCGTGATTATTTCGCTTACTTTATTATTTCCTGAGATGTTTGTTGATGTTGAATTGATACTATTTCCATCGACCGTCATGTCGCCGCTGCTCACCAGTTCCACGCCGGCGCGCACTTTCAGGTTGCCGCTGGACACGTCCGAATCGCCTGCCTGCAGGCTGGCGAACGCCGCATTCTGGATGGCGTCGGCCGCGTTCATGAAGGTGTCGTAGTCGGTGTAGACAACGCCCGAGGTCGACGCGGCGGTGGAGGTGGCCGTGATCCCGCTATAGCTTTTGAAACCTTCGAGGATGACATTGCCGGCCTGCGGCACCTGTCCACCGGGCACGCTGACCGCGCCGCCGGCCGCCTTGACCTGTCCAGCCAGCGCCGCCTGTAGGCCGTCCCCGTTCGCCGTCCTCGGCGCGGAGAACACGACCTCGCCGCCGCTGGACTTGCCGGCCGCGGCGGCGGACACATCGATCGCCGCGCCGCTGTCGAAATCGAGCTGGCCGTTGCGGGCATACAGGGCAACCTTGCCGCCGCCGGAATAGGCCGCATCGGGGGCGACATCGGTCGAGGTGCCGTTGGCCGCGATGCGGCTGCCGCGGTACAAACGAATGCCCTGATCCGCGTCAAGCTCGACCTGGCCGCCGCCCGTGGCGCCGGAGGCGTCGAGGCTGCCTTTCACGTTGATGGCGCCGGCATCGGCCACGAGCTGGATATTTCTTGCATGGACGCTGTCCGCGGCCTCGACATTCACGTCGCCGGTGCGCGCACGCATATAACGGCTCTGGCCGAACCCGCCGGCTTCCAGAGTCGAATTGAGTGCGGAGAAACCCGTGTTCAGCGGTAAATTCAGCGGGGAGAAATTGGTCAGGCTGGAGGCGTCGATGTTCGCGCTGCCGGCCCGCTGGCCGGGCGCCGCGACGGCCGACAGGGTGCCGTCGAGGGCCACGGTGCCGTGCTCGGCCTTCACCGTCAGCCCCCCCGCGTCGCCGCCCGCCGCGCCGCCGTCCAGATCGATGCTCGACCCGGATTGGGCGTCGACCGAGCCCTGCTCGCTGGTCAGGGTGAGGCGTCCTGCCGAAGCCGATTCGGTGATGTTGGCCGTGCCTTGGGCAAAGGTCTTTTCGTAGGACGACAGATCGACGCTGGCACTGTTTTTCAGCGTGATGCCGTCGCCAGCGGCCGCGCCATGAGCGGCAAGCGCAAGCCGGCCGGACTTTAGAACGATGTTGCCGTCGAAGTCCACCTTGCTGGCATCGATCTGCAATTTTCCACCCGGTATGATCGCGTCGGCGAGAATCGGGCTGCTCGCAGGCTGGGTAAGCTCGATCGCGTGCCACGCCTGCTGGCTGGCGTCGTAGGCCTGGATCTTCTGGTCGGCGAGCCGCGCGCCCGCGGCGATGCGGCCGGCTTTGATGTTGAGGTCGGACGCGACGCTCAACGTGCCCGAGCCTTGCAGCGACACCTCGCCTGCGTTCAGGTCGACCCGGCTGAAACCGGCCACGGTGAAGCCGCCCTTCGTCTGGCCGGGATGGTCCGGGTCAGGCACCAACAAACTGTCGGCCAGCACCAGCTTATCGGCGTTCAGGGCCAGCGTGCCGGTTCCCGGCGTGTCCACGTCCACGGCCATGGCCGTGCTGCTCAGGTTTTCCAGCGTGAGCGTGCCGGCGGACAAGGCCACCGGCGCACCCGTCCCGTTGACGTCGTGGCCGACCAGGCCGGCGCTGTCGAACGTGAAACTGCCGGTGCCGGTCTGACCGAGACTGACGTCGCCATACAGGTCGATGCTGGAATAGCTGCGCAGCACAAAATTTTTGGCACTGCCCAGCGCCGCCAGCTGGGTGTTGCCCAGTGCCAAGGCGGTGCTGTCTGGCGGCACGGCCCCAAGGGCGATCTGGCGCGCGCCAATCGCCAGGGTGTTGCTCTCCGTCACCCCGGCCATCAGCGGCGTGCCGGTGGAGTCGATCGCGATGGCGCCCTTCGCGGTCAGCTTCGCGCCGGCATCAATCGTCAGGTTGCCGTGGGCCGGGCGGGTATCCAGTGTCCCTGTTCGGGTAATCGGAGCGAGCTCCGCGCTCGACAGGCCCAGCAAGGCGCCGTATTGCTTGCCGTCCGGGTTCGTATTGACCGTCATAGTGCCCGCCCGGCCGACCGCGCTGCCGGAGGCCTTGATGGTCGAGGTTCCTGTGACGGTCAGATTGTCGGTCGCGGCCAGCCACAGTTCGGGAAGGCTCAGCGTGCCGCCATCCAGGTCCACGACCACGTCGCTGGCCACCACGTCGAGGGCCTGGCCGTTCGCCGTGTCCGTGCGCTTGCCGCCGATCAGCAGGCTGGCGCCCAGGCGGGACAACTCACCTGCCTGCAGACGGGTGTAGCCGCCCGGCGCCACGGCTGCGTGGTCGACGATGGCGAATTTGTTGCCGTATATCTCCACCTGGCCGATGGCGCCATACTTCCCGGTGGCCTTGTCCACGGCCGCCTGGGCCAGCAGGTTGCCCTGGAACGCGAGGCTGTTCATTTTGCCGAGGCTCAAACGACCACCGTCCTGCGGCAACGCGGGCGCGGCCATATTGTTCCGGGCTGCCTGATCGGCAAAGAACTTGCTCCCGGTCAGGCGATATTCGGCCTGGGCATGCGCGCCGGTCAGCGCATCCGCGCCCGACTGGATACTGAATCCCGACCAGGTGGACTGGCCGATGCCGGTGCCGGCATAGCCCAGCTTGCCGGCCACGACCACGCTGCCGTCAAGTTGCGTTGCGGCATACCCTGAGTCCAGGTTGGCGTAGGCGGCACCGCTTTGCGCTTTCACCAGCCAGGCCCCGGGCAGCAGCGCGTAATAGGCCGGCAACAGCGCGTAGTCGCCTTCCGGCAGGCCGGAGCCGGCACCTAGATGCACCATGTCGTAGGCCGCCGCCGCATTCACGCGGACGGGCGCCAGGCTGTTGAGGTAGCTGTCTGACGTCTGGAACGCCACGCCCGGCACGATGGCGTAGGTGCCCGGTGCCGCCAGCACATCCTTCGTGCCGCCGATGCCGGGAATGAATTCCACGGCGGCGAAATCGCCGCCGCCGCGGAGATCGAGGGTCGCGCCGGGCGCGACGGTCAGCGTGTCGGCGTTGGCGGAAATCTGCTTGTCGGGGGCCGTCTCCGTCTGCGTGCTGGCATACCACAGCGACTGGCCCACGCTTTGCGTCGCGCCATAGGGAATCACCAGTTCGGTCTCCACGCCGTCGTGCTGCCACAGCGCCGACACCGAAGTCACGCTGCTGCTTTCCAGGGTCAGGGACTGTCCGCCCTCCAGCGCGATATGACCCAGCGGCGCCTTGATCACACCGCCCTGGTCGATATGGTCGGCCTTGAGCGTGAGCGTCCCGCCTGCCGAAATAACCGGGGCGAGGTCGGCGCCAGCATTGCCCTTGACGGTGAGCAGACCGTCGCTGACCGGCGTGCGATTGACAACCGCCGTGATCATGCCGGGATTCTTGGCATTGCTGGCATTCTGCACCAGGCTGCCGAGCGTGACGTTCTCCACCGCCACGGCATAGTCTGTCGCGGTGGCTGGATAGATCTGGCTCGCCTGCATGGTGATGTTGCCGGCGCTGGACAGGCGCCCGTTCAGGGCGAGCAGGTTGTTGATCAGCGGCTGGTGATCATTCGGATTGTGCAGTTCCGTGAAACCGACCGGGAAGCCTTCGAAACGGATGTCGCCACGGCTGGTCAAGGCCAGTTCGCTGACGCCATTGACCGTGACGTTGCCCGCCAGCGAGATTTGCCCCGCGTCCACGTTCAGCCCGGCGCTGCCGGCCTGGGTTTCCACCGGGACCTGCGCATGCAGTTCAGTCACGGGACGATTAGCGCCGTCGATGAAGGGATACAGGTCCGGATACTGCTTGATCAGGCTCAGGGGCAGGTTGGTCGACATGCGGAAGCTGGCGGGCGTGTTGGTCATCCCGACCTGCGCCGTATGCCATGTCTTGCCGGCCAGCGACCCGCTGCCGATCTGCGCAGTGCCTGCCCCCTGCACCCGCAGTTCCGGCGTGTCCATCTGCAGCCGGGCGCGCGGCGCGAAATTGTCGACGCCTGCCGCAATCTGAATCTGGTTGTCCGATTTCAGCACCACGCTGTCGAAACCGCCGCCCACGCGCGTGCTGCCCTGCGTCACGCCGTTCACCAGCTGATCCGCGCTGATGTTGGCGCGAAGTGACGCCACGTAGTTGCCGCTGGCATCGGTCAGATGTCCGATCACACTGGTGTCCGCCTGCGAACCGTCTTGCGGCAAGGCCGTCGCGGACTGGCTGAGCAGGATGGTGTGCTTGAGTTGGTGGACGTTCTGATCGGCAAAGGCCAGTGCCGCGATGACGTTGGGATCGGCATTGGTCGCGCCCGAAACCACCTTGTCGTAGGCATCATCGTCCTTGTATGCGCCGTGATAAGGCAGGTCCAGCGCAAAGCTGCCGCCCGCCACCGACGCATCACCCCCGGCGCCCTTGAAGGTGCCGTCCAGATAGGCGTTCTCGGTTGCCTTGATGCTGATGCCCCCGCCCTCGCTGGCCACGTTCGCGCGCAAATAGGCCGGGCGTCCCGCGCTCGGAGGAAGATCGACGGCATGGCTGGCGCCGCTCACATCGAGCGTCGCACCCTGGGCGATGTCAAGGTCGTTCTTTCGGGCGGTGATGCTGATCGATCCACCCGGCAGCACCTTGCCCGTGAGCAGTCCGCGCGGCCCGACATCCGGCAGGAACACGCCTGCCGTGGAAAGCATGGCCTGATCGCCAATGCTCAGGGTGTTGAAGCGGCCGCCGGCCGTGTCATAGAAAAACGCCTTCCCTGGATCGAGACTCAGGCTGATCATGCCGCCGGGTGCGATCAGCGAGCCTTCGATATCCATCCGCGTTTCGGACGACAGGCTGATTCTGCCGAGCGGGTCGGTGCGGATGCTCACGCCGGGATCGAGCGTGATGCCGGTTTCGTTCGCACTCAACTGGTAGTCGCCGGAGGTCGATGCGCCGGTAGTTGCACTCAGGCTGGCGGCTGTCCGCAGATAGTCGGGCATGTTCGACAGCACCGAACTGATGGCGGCGAACGGCGTGCCGGTTGGGGACAGCAGCGCATTGGCGTTGGCCATGCGCCGATGGGCGATGGGATGGATGTCCGTCCTGAAATTGACCTGGTAGATTCCATTCAGCGAGTAGTCGCTGAAACCACCCTGGGTAAAGAAGCCGGCAGACAGCGCATTGGCGGAACTGCCCCCTACGTCGATCGTGTCGGCGTTCAGGGCCAGCAATCCACCCTTGCCCCCGCCATAGCCCTGCAGGGTCACGCCATCCAGTGCAGCGGTCGGCAGCGTGATGGCGCCCCCGTTGCCGTAGCTCAGCTTGCCGCTGCTGCTGAGCCAGGCGCCGCCTGACACGTCGATCACGCTGCCGGCATCCAGCGTACCGTAGCCGGCGATCGTCACCGACCCGCCGTCGACAACATTCGGGACGACAACGCCCCCCGAGCGAGCGGCATCGTTGATCCAGCCGCCCGCCGTCGACAATACCCCGCTTGCGCCCACATGGGTAAAGCCATGCAGGGGGGAACCCTTGTAAACCTGATTGACGACAAGCGACCCGCCCTGCGCCTTCACCATGCCGGCCACCTCGACCTGCGGGGCCAGCCACAGCAGGGATCCACCCGCGCCGAGATCCAGCGTGACCCCTTGCGGCAGGGTAATGCTGCCGTTCGCACGCAAGGCCAGCGTGCCGAAGCCCTGGCTGGCGCTGGCCTGCGCATTGCCGTATGCGGTGCCGCCGAACAGATCCGTCGGCAGCAGCAGCTTGCCCGTCAACGCAGCAGGAAAGGCAGCGTCGGCGGGACGCGCGTTCAGATCGGCCAGGGCCGCCGCGAGTTGCTGCCGAATTTCCGCACCCGCGCCGAACTCGACGTCTTGCAAGGCATAGACCGCCTCACTGGTATCCAGGTCGTTGATAACGGTCCCATCCCCGACCGTGCTGTAGTCGAGCGTGCTGCCGGCCTGGATCGACTGGGTGCCCAGCACCAGTTTGCCCGGTTCCGGCAGGGCGCCGGCCGCGCGCTGGTACGGGCCGGTCGTCACGCCGGCGGAAAAATTTCCGCCGAAGATCATCTTCTGCGCGTCGATGGCCAGCAGGCCGGCGCTCTTGCCCTCGACATAGCCCTTCACCGGCGTGGTCTTGGTCACCACCCCGTCGTATTGCAGGTTGGCCGGCGCCGTCGCGATGTCGTACAGGCGGCCGTGCGACACCAGGTAGGTCGTGGTGGCCATGCCGTCGCCATAGCGGTAGCCGCCGCCCGACACGTCCACCTTCGATCCGGCCGCCGAGATGAACTCGCCCGTGTTCACGGTAATGGCGCCGCCGGCGGTGGCCTTCTCCCGCACCGAACGCTGCACGCCGCCGACCTTGTCGGCAATGTCG
>JAJZRT010000038.1:2340-12884 GCA_021802595.1 Pseudomonadota bacterium | reverse complement strand
AGCCGCCGTACTCGCGGCGCATCTCCGGAACCAGGAAGGAGACGTTCAGCATGTGGATCTTGTCGGGCAGGATGTGATGCTTGAAGTGGTCCTGGAACACCATGATGGAATCGAAGGCGAGGGAACCGCAGATGAGGGTGCGCATGTTGGGTAGGAGTTGGAAACGACAGCCCGGATTATACGCAGCCAACCTGGCGGGTTTAACGGAAGATTCATGCGCCTGACAGCACACGGTCACGCGGCGCGGCCAAGCTGCGGGCATGAACCTTGTCGTCCATGCCCACACTCGCCGCACCGCCTTGCTGTGGTCGGTGCCTGCGCTGTTGTTCGCCGGCGATGCGCTGGCATGGGGGCTGATGACCCATGTGTACTTTGCGCAATTGCTGGTATGGGGCGTACCCCTGCTCGATCCTGCGCTGCGCCGCGCGGTGCGGCGCTTCCCGCAGCGCCTGATGGCCGGCGCCTGCCTGCCCGACCTGGCGCTGGTCGGGACGACGGCGGGCACCCAGGCATTCGACGCCAGCCACCGCTGGGAAACGGCCCATGCGCTGCTGGAGGCCGCGCACGACGACGAGTCGCGGGCCTGCGCGGTCGGCGCGATGAGCCATCTGTGGGTCGACATCATCGCGCACAATCATTTCGTCCCCGCGCACGAGCACCTGTGGTGGAACGTGCCGATGCTGACGCATGCCGCGGCAGAGTGGGCGATGGACCACCACATCGCGCGGCAGCTGTTCCGTCCCCCCGCCCGCCTGCTGCAGGCCGACGACTGGCTGGTGGATTATGTGGCGCGCAACTTCGCTTGCCCGCCGGCCGCCGGTCGTCGCGCGATCCGCCAGCTGGCCGGCGCCGAGCGCCTGCTGCGGCACAGCCGCCTGCCCCACGCGCTGCACGGCATGGGGCGGGTGCTCGATCGCAAGCTTGCCATGCGTTTCGATTACTACATCCACGAGGTGACCGCCCGGCTGCCGCAGATGAACCGGGTGCTGGCCGGCGAGGCGCCGGCCTGGCTGGCGGACTGTCCGCCGGTCGCGGTGGCGCGCGAACGTATCGCCGCCCATGCGCCGGAACTGGTGGCGTGCCGGTTGCCGCTGCCGGGGGATCTGTTCGAGGCGGAGATTGAGTCTCCCCTGCGCAACGCGGCCTGAGGCCGGCGTCTTACAGGGTGAGCGAGAGGGCGGCGATCGTGCCGCCGAGTAGCGCGCCTACCAGCACATCGCTCACGTAGTGCAGGCCCAGCACCAGGCGCGACAGCGCAACCAGCGCGGTGAACGGCCAGACCAGCCAGCCCAGCGCCGGGTAATAGGCGGTCGCGACCGCGCTGAATACCACCGCGTGCAGGGTATGGCCGGAAGGAAAACTGAAACGGTCGAGTGGTGCGGTCAGGCAGCAGATCGACGGGCAGGCCTGGTAGGGGCGCGGGCGCTCGGTGGCGCCTTTCAGCCATTTGTAGACGAGCGTGCCGACGAGGCCCGCCACGATCATGTGCAGCACGGCCGGCAGCGCGGTCCCGCCCTGCCAGGCGATCAGCGCCAGCATCAGCGCATACCAGAACACGCCGTCGCCCAGGCGGCTGGCCAGGCGCAGCAGGCCGACTTCCCAGCCGGGCAGGCGCACGCCGTTGAGGCGTTCCAGCCAGGCATGTTCGCGTGCGGCCAGTCGATCGAGGCCGTGATGGGCAACCAGATTCAGGCGACGCTGCATGGCGGGCTCCTGATTAACGTGTCGAAACGACGGAAGGCCAGTCCAGCTGGGGGTCGGTCGCGGGCTGGGGATGGGCAAGCCGCAGCAGCACCCGTTCGAAGCTGTCGACGATGGCATCCCACGACAACTGGGCGGCGCGCGCCGAAGCGGCGGTGCCCAGGCGGCGTTGCTGCGCGGTATCGGAGGCCAGCGACACCGCCTGCGCAATGAATGCAGCCTCATCCTCGGGCGCTGCCTTGAGGCCGTTTTCGCCGTGGCGGATGATTTCCTCGGCGGCGGCGCAGTCGTAGGCCACCACCGCCAGGCCGGAGGCCATCGCCTCGATGGTCACGTTGCCCCAGGTCTCGGTCAGGCTGGGGAAGAGGAACACGTCGCCGGATGCGTAATGTGCGGCCAGGGCCTCGCCGATCCGGGTGCCGCAGAATATCGCGTCAGGGCGTCTGGCCTGCCAGCTGGCGCGTTCCGGGCCGTCGCCCACCAGCACCAACCGCAAGGCAGGATTCCCCTCGCGCATGGCGTCGAAGGCGCGGAACACCAGCGCCAGGTTCTTTTCGGCCGCCAGGCGCCCCACATACAGCACGGCGGTCTCGTGCTCGCCCACGCCCCAGCGCGCGCGCAGGGCCGGGTCGCGGCGGCCCGGATGGAATAGCTGGGTGTCCACCCCGCGACCGATGATCTCGATGTTCTCGTAGCCGTGCGCCAGCAGCTCGCGGCGGATGCCTTCGGTCGGCACCAGCGTGACGGCGGCCTTGTTATGGAATTTGCGCAGATACGCGACAATGGCCCGCCGCAGCAGGCCGAAGCCGTAGTGGCTGCTGTAGCTGTGGAAATTGGTGTGGAAATCGCTCGCCACTGGCAGGCGCAGCTTGTTGGCCGCCGCCAGCGCCGACCAGCCGAGCGGACCTTCGGTGGCGATCTGCACCACGTCCGGGCGTTGCCGGGTCCACAGCCGGGTCAGCGCGGCCTTCGCCGGCAGGCCCATTTTCAGGCCTTCGTAACGCGGCAGCGCGATGCCGCGCTGGAGGTGTTCTGTGAGGGTGGCGGTGGGCTGTGGCTGATCGTCGGAATGCTGGCGCGGGCGGATCAGCTGCACCTGGTGATTGCGTACCTGAAGGCCGTCGACCAGCCGGCCCAGCGTCATCGCCACACCGTTGACTTCGGGCGGATAGGTTTCGGTCACCACCGCGATGCGCAATTGCGGGCGCATCGATGGCAAAGTCTGGCAGGTGAATTCGGCTGCATCCATGGGACGCAGCATGCCGCCGCCGTGCGACAAACAGATGACGCCGAAGTGATGGTTTGGTGAAGTCTAGGCGGCGAGCGGCAGTGCGTCCTCTGCGATGGCGCGCAGCAGCAGGATGTCGTGGTAGGCACCCGGCTCGAAGCCGATCCGCGTGCCGCCACGGTTGTCGTAGACCAGGTCATGGAAGAAGGCGTCGATGCCCGGGGTATTCCACACCCTGACCAGCTGGTCCAGCAGGTGGGGATAGGCTTCCAGCCCCTGGCCGCTTTCGTTGTCCTGGGAGACCGGGTGGTCCGTGAGGTTGACGTTGAAATAGCGGCGGCATTCGGCGCTGGCGGCCGCATAGCCGGCGGTATCGCCTTCGCGGTGCAGCAGGTCGAGCAGCAGCAGCCACGGCACCGGCGATTCGGTCGGCGCTTCGCGCAGATGCTCCTGCAGCAGGTGAATGGCCAGGTCGCCATGCCCGAAAGCCATGAACACCTCGGCCTGATCGAGAATGTCTTCCTTGACCTCGGTTCCGGCGGCCTGCTGGGGCGGCGCGACTTCCGGCATGCGCGGGGCCGCAGGCGGCATTTCTTCCGGCTGCTCCGAACTCAGTTCGGACAGCGTCTTTTCCGGCATCCCGGTCTGTGCCCGGAGGGTGTCGGCGCCCAGCGTGGAACGGGGCGTCCGGTTGCGGCGCAGCAGCCAGGCGGCCAGCCCGACCAGGCCGGCCATTGCGGCCATCGCCAGCAGATACGCGGGCCATTGCGCGGGTTGACGGGGTGCGGCGGGCGCGGCGACCGCTGTTGCGGTCGCCTGGCGGGCCGCTTCGAGCTCGTCATTGCGCTTCTTCAGGGCGACCAGCTGGGCCTCCAGGTTTGCCAGCTTGCGGCCGAGTGCCGTGTTTTCATCCGACAGTTCGGTGGGCGTCAGGCCTTCGGGGCGCGGCAGGTTCAGGTCGGGCAGGCGGGTGTCGCGGCGCAGCGCCATGGGTGGCGTGCCATCCAGCGGGGAGGCCTCGTTTTTTCCGGACAGGACCAGGCGCGGAAGGCCTTCCCTGGCGGCCGGATGGGCACGCGGGGTGGCCTGCGGAGAGGGAGTGACGGTCGACGGACGCACCTTGGACGCATGCGCATGCGTGCGGTGGGGGCGGGCGCGCCGGGGGGGTGCGGGTGCGGGCTGCGCCGGGACTGCGGCGGCGGCTGCCGTGGCGGGAGGCTCGTCAAGGGCAGACGCCGTCGCTGCCGGAGGGTCGAGCAGGATGACGTACTCACGCTGCAGGTGCACTTCGCAGTCCGACGTCAGGACGAACTGCACAACGGGGTCATTGACCGGGGAAGCGGTGCGAATAAGCAGGCGGACCTGTTCACCCGTCCGCTCGATGCTCAGTTTTGCGCGCAACGGCGGCGCGATGCTGTCCTTGCCGGCGGCGACGCCGAAGCAATCCGCCGCCGCGTCGGCGGTCGCATCGAGCAGGACCACGGCCGCACGCAGGGGCTGCCCCAGCTGCGTGTGCACGCTGATTTCGCCCAAGCCCAAGGCCGCGGCAGAACCGGCTTGGCACAGAGCCAGGAAAAGACAAGCAGTTTTGAGGTTCACGCGGTCGCGAAAAAATATAGGGGGCGCAATCCCTACTATTCCGGCCAAGAATGCCGCAACTTTAGGGCATGGCGCCATATTGGCATGATTTTTGTGGTTGGCTCAACCCAATAGCACCAGTGCCCACACGACGACCACGTTGGCGAGCGCAATCATCACGGCGGCGCTTCCCATGTCCTTGGCGCGCTTGATGAGCTGGTGGTGCTCGAGGGATATCCGGTCCACCGCCGCCTCGACCGCCGAATTCAGCAGTTCAACGATCAGCACCAGCAGGACCGAGCCGATCATCAGCGCGCGGCTGATCCCGGTCGACCCCAGATAGAACGCGAGCGGAATCATCAGCAGCGCAAGAAACACTTCCTGGCGGAAGGCGTCCTCGTGCCTGAATGCGGCGGTGAGCCCCGCCCAGGAATAGCCGGCCGCGTTGAGCACGCGCTGCAGGCCGGTCTTGCCCTTGTACGGGCTGACGGGGTCGCTCATGCCCTGGAGGACGCAGGCGCCGCGGGCTTGTAGGCCAGATCGAGCTCGCGCGCTGCCTTGACGTCGTCGAGACGCCGCACCGGCAGGCTGTAGGGCGCGCCCTTCACCAGGTCTGGGGTGGTCTCGGCCTCGTGCTTGATGGCCTTCATCGCCGCGACGAAACGATCGAGCGTTTCAAGGCTTTCGGTCTCGGTCGGCTCGATCAGCAGGCATTCCGGCACCAGCAGCGGGAAATAAGTGGTCGGGGCGTGATAGCCATAGTCGAGCAGGCGCTTGGCGAAGTCCATCGCCGACACGCCGGTGGCGTCCTTCAGCTTCTTCAGCGTGACGATGAACTCGTGGCTGGCGCGGCGCGTCGGATAGGCCAGATCGAAGCCCGCCTCGCGCAGCTTCGCCATCAGGTAGTTGGCGTTGAGCGTGGCATATTCGGCGACGCGGTGCATGCCTTCGCGGCCCAGCAGGCGGGCGTAGACGTAGGCACGCATCAGCACGCCGGCGTTGCCCATGTTGGCGGACATGCGGCCGATCGACTGCGGCCGGTCGGTTTCGGTTGTCAGCCGGTAGGCGCCGTTCTCGTTCAGCACGAAGGGGATCGGCAGGAAGGGCAGCAGGCGCTCCGATACGCCGACCGGACCGGCACCCGGACCGCCGCCGCCGTGCGGCGTGGAGAAGGTCTTGTGCAGGTTCATGTGGATGACGTCGAAGCCCATGTCACCGGGGCGCACCTTGCCGAGGATGGCGTTGAGGTTGGCGCCGTCGTAATACAGCAGGCCGCCGGCCTCGTGCACGATCTTCTGGATGTCGGCGATGGTTTTCTCGAACACGCCTAATGTCGACGGGTTGGTCAGCATCAGGCCGGCGGTCTGCGGGCCGACCGCGGCGCGGAGCGCTGCCAGATCGATGCCGCCCGTGGCGTCGGTCGGGATTTCCCTGGCCGTATAACCGCACATGACCGCGCTTGCCGGGTTGGTGCCGTGCGCCGCATCCGGCACGATGATCTCGCGCCGCGCGGTGTCGCCGCGCGCGTCGTGATAGGCGCGGATCATCGCCACGCCGGCGAACTCGCCGTGCGCGCCCGCCATCGGCGCCATCGACACGCCGGCCATGCCGGTGATGTCCTTCAGCATTTCCTGCAGTTCGAACATGCTCGCGAGGAAACCCTGTCCGGTCTCGTCCGGGCTCGCCGGATGGCGCGCCAGAAACTGCGGCAGCATCGCCAGCGAATTGCACGCGCGCGGGTTGTATTTCATCGTGCACGAGCCGAGCGGGTAGAACTGCGTGTCGATGGAGAAGTTCTGCTGCGACAGGCGCGTGTAGTGGCGCACCACGTCGAGCTCGGAGACTTCAGGCAGGGCAGGCGCATCCGTGCGGCGGAGCGCGGCGGGCAGGTCGTCGAGGCCGCCGCCGGCGGCGGGCAACTGGGCGGCAGCGGTGCGGCCGGGGCGGGAATGGTCGAATATCAGCATGGTTAGAACCTTGTTATCCGCGAAGGACACGACGTGACGCGCGTCCCTTCGTGTCCTTTCGCGGATGAAAAAATCACTTCAAAGCAGCCAGCGCGGCGTCGTAGTTCGGCTCCTGCTTGATCTCGGGCACGAGCTCCGCGTACAGCACCTTGTTGTTCTCATCCAGCACGAGCACGGCGCGCGCGGTGATGCCGGCGAGCGGGCCGCTCACGATCGCGACGCCGTAATTCTTCATGAACTCGCCGCCGCGCATGGTCGAAAGCGTGGTGACGTTGGGCGCTTCGGCGCCGCAGAAGCGGTTCTGCGCGAACGGCAGGTCGGCCGAGATCACCAGCACGACAACCTTGTCGGAGGCGGCGGCGTTGAATTTCTTCGTCGAGGTCGCGCACACCGGGGTGTCGAGGCTGGGCACGATGTTGAGGATCTTCTTCTTGCCGGCGAAGTCGGCCAGCGAGACGTCGGCCAGGTCCTTGTTGACCAGCTTGAAGTCGGGCGCGGTGTCGCCGACCTTGGGAAAGGTTCCTGCGACGTCGATGGGGTTGCCGCCTAGAGTCACTGCCATGTTTGCTCTCCTTGAGTGAATCGATCACACATACGGGCGGATCATGCGCCCGATATCCTGCCTGCCAGTTAACTGTTGCGCTCGTCGTAGCGCGCCATGTGCTCGTCCAGATTCTCGCGCAGCATGGATTCGTACTGGTTCATGAAATAGGCGATCGCGGCTTCCTTCTCCGCCATCAGTTGCGCCTTGCTTTCGGCTGCCGCGGCAATGACGAAGGCATTGAACCGCGCGGCGGCGAAAAGTGCAGCCGCGCTGACCCGGCTCGGCTTTTCCTTGTCCAGATGGGTGTTGGCCTGCTGGATGAAGGAGTCGGCCATGTCCCAGAAGGGCTTGTCACGCTGGATGTCGCTCATCTTCCGCTCCGGTCAGTTTTTGTATGCGCACGGGGGCGCTTCGCGCCGCTTCGACAGGATACGTTCCAATTGTTGCGCGTAGTGGTCGAGGTCGGCCGGCATCTTGGTCTCGGTGACGCAGACGAGGATGGCCTGGCCGAGTTCGGGGTACCAGCCGGAGATATCCAGTCCGCCAAGGATGCCCTGCGCGCGCAGCGCACGCAGCACATCCTTCGTGTTGTCGTTGAGCTTCAGCACCACTTCGTGGAAGTAGGGGCTCGTAAAGGCACGGCCCACGCCGGGGATCGCGGCCAGCCTGTCGGCGAGCGCGACCGTGTTGGCGTGGCTCGCCGACGCGACCCTGGCGAGGCCCTGCGGCCCCAGCAGCGACATGTACTGCGTCGCCGCGGTGACGACGAGGCCCTGGTTGGTGCAGATGTTGGACGTCGCCTTGGAGCGGCGGATATGCTGCTCGCGCGCCTGCAGCGTCAGCGCGAAGCCCGGCTTGCCGTCAAGATCGACGGTGCGGCCGACGATGCGGCCCGGCATCTGCCGCACGAAATCCTGGCGGCAGCACATGAAGCCGAAGTAGGGTCCGCCCGAAGCCATTGGTGCGCCCAGCGGCTGGCCTTCGCCGACCGCGATGTCGGCGCCTTTGGTGCCCCAGCGACCGGGTGCTTCCAGCACCGCCAGCGTGGTCGGGTTGACCAGCGCGATGGCGAGCGCGCCCTTGGCATGTGCCCAGTCGGTCATCGCGTGCACGTCTTCCAGTACGCCGAAGAAGTTGGGTTGCGGAATGACGAGACCGGCGAAGCTGCCGGGATCGGCCGGCAGGACCGTTTGGCCGGTCGCGGCGTCGTAGTCGAGTTCGACCAGTTCGATGCCCTGGTTTTTGACCGTGGTGGCGACGACACTGCGGTAGATCGGGTGCACGGTCTTCGGCACCAGCACGCGGCGCGAGGTCTTGTGCGCGCGCACCGCCATCAGCACCGCTTCGGCCAGGGCGGACGCGCCATCGTAGAGCGAGGCGTTGGAGACGTCGAGCCCGGTGAGCCGGGTCATCATGGTCTGGTATTCGTAGATCAGCTGCAGCGTGCCCTGGCTCGCCTCGGCCTGATAAGGCGTGTAGGCGGAATAGAACTCGCCGCGCGTGGTGATCTGCCAGATCGCCGCCGGGATGTGGTGCTCGTAGGCGCCGGCGCCGATGAAATTCGACCAGAAGCCGTCCTGCGACGCACGTTCCTGCATCAGCCGTGCCACGGCCATCTCGGGCAGGCCGTCCGGCACGTCCTGCAGTTTGCCGGTCTTCAGCGCGGGCGGAATTTCGTCGAACAGGTCTTCGATGCTTTTCGCGCCGATGGCGCCAAGCATGGCGGAGACGTCTTCTTCGGTATGGGGAATGAAGGGCATTTTGCTTGGGGGCTAGGAATTAGGATCTAGGGGCTAGGAATCAGGATCTGGGGGTGACGGGGCCGAATCAAGGGCGCGGCGTAGCCGCACATTCCCTGGCGCCTAGCCCCTAACTCCTAGATCCTAATGCGCTTCCGACTCGACCAGCTTCTGGTACGCCGCGGCGTCGAGCAGTTCGGCAACATCCCCCGCGTTGGCGGGCTTCATCTTGAACATCCAGGCGGCGTAGGCGTCCTGGTTCACCGACTCGGGGCTGGATTCGACATCCGCATTGGCGGCGATGACTTCGCCGGCTACCGGCGCGTAGACGTCGGACGCGGCCTTGACCGATTCGACCACCGCGCATTCCTCGCCCTTGGCCAGGGTGCGGCCGGCCGCCGGATTCTCGATGAACACCATGTCGCCGAGCAGGTCCTGCGCGTGGTGGGTGATGCCCACGGTCAGCGTGCCGTCGGCTTCGACGCGCACCCATTCGTGGCTGGGGGTGTATTTGAGGTCAGCGGGGATGCTCATGGGGTGTATTCCTGGCTAGTTGGTTGCTATTAAATCAGTACCTTGCCGTTGCGCACGAAGGGATATTTCACCACTTTGGCTTTCAGCTTCTTGTCGCGGATCTCGACCTCGACTTCCTCGCCCGGGGCGATGCCGAGCGGGATGCGGGCGAGCGCGATCGATTGCTGCATGGTAGGCGAAAACGTGCCGGAGGTGATTTCGCCTTCACCGTGCCTGGTGAAGACCTTCTGGTGGCTGCGCAGCACGCCCTTGTCGAGCAGCACGAGGCCGGCGAGTTGCTTGCTCACTTCGCTGGCTTCGAGCGCCTTGCGGCCGACGAAGTCGCGTTCGGTCCTGAGGTCGACGGTCCAGGCGAGGCCCGATTCCAGCGGGCTGGTGGTCTCGTCCATGTCCTGGCCGTAGAGGTTCATGCCGGCTTCGAGCCGCAGGGTGTCGCGCGCGCCGAGGCCGATCGGCTTGCCGCCGGCTTCCATCAGCGCCTTCCAGAAGAAGGGCGCGGACTTCGCCAGCACCATCACCTCGAAGCCGTCCTCGCCGGTATAACCCGTTCTTGCGATGAACATCTCGCCCATGGCGGCGGCGTTGAAGGGTTTCAGGTCGGCGGTGATCTGGTCGACGCCGGGCAGGGCCTCGTTCAGGACACGCGTGGCATCCGGGCCCTGGATCGCGATCATGGCGAGGTCGCGGCGTGGGGTGAGGGTCAGGCCCGTGCCCCAGTCGGCGTTGCATTTCTCCATCCACGCGAGATCCTTGTCCGCGGTGCCGGCGTTGACCACCAGGCGGAACCAGGATTCGTCCATGAAATAGATGATGAGGTCGTCGATGACGCCGCCGGCCTCGTTGAGCATGCAGGAATACAGCGCCTTGCCGGAGACCTGCAGTTTGTCGACGTTGTTCGCCACCAGCCGGCGCAGGAAGGCGCGCGCGTTGGCGCCGCGGATGTCGAGCGGCAGCATGTGGGAGACGTCGAACAGGCCGCAGCCGGCGCGCACGACGTGGTGCTCCCCGATCTGCGAACCGTAGTTGACCGGCATGTCCCAGCCGCCGAAGTCGACCATCTTGGCGCCGAGTTCGCGGTGGGTTGCGTTGAGCGGAGTGTGTTTGAGCATGGGCCACCAAAAATAAAAAAGGGTGAAGCGCGGATTCGCTTCACCCCTCTGTCCTTGGTACCTGAGAGATTACGGTCACCGGTTCGTCGAACCGCTGGCCGCTGCCCCTTCGGTGGCAGTTTCGCTGGTTTTGATTAAAAACAG
>JAJZRT010000038.1:0-2330 GCA_021802595.1 Pseudomonadota bacterium | reverse complement strand
AAAACAGCCCACTGCGCTCTCCAGAGTGTTCCTGCTGTTGCGGTCCTTTTGCCTGAGCGATTCCGGGTGAATTGCGCCTTCGGCGGCATGCGGTGCATGCACTCTCCCGCAACGGGAACGCGCACTATACCGAAGAAGCGTCAGGCCGGCCAGTCCGTCGACCCGACTCAATAGGTCAGCTGCAGATCGAATCCCATGGGCGTCAGGTCGCGCACCGTCAATGGCAGGCTCAAGGGCTGTTCGCTGCGCGCCGGCATGCCGGTGGCGATGCGTCGGGCGTCACCGAGATATTCGCTCGGGGCGAAGCTGCGCCGCGCCAGCGGACGGTTGTGCTGGTCGGTGAGGGTGAGCACCAGCACGGGCCAGGCCTGGACATGGCTGGCGCGATTGCCCAGGGTGAGGGTGAGCTTCAGGCGTCCGCTGGCCTCGGTTTGCAGGTCGGAGCCGACGATCTGCAGTTGTGCCAGGTTTTTGGGCAACGAAAGCGTGCAACCGAGCGCTGTGCAGGCTTGTTCGAATGCGGGGCGGATCTGCGGCAACTGGCTGACCAGGGTGTCGCGCAGGAAATAGGTGGTCTGCGCAAGCAGGGCCACCCCCAGCAGTACGCTGGCCACGCCCCACGCCCAGGGTTTGATGCGGTGTGGCGTGGCGCGCATATGCATTGCTCCGGGCATCGGGGCCGCATACTCGATGCGTGCCATGGGCGGAGCGGGGACGGGAGCGGCCGCCGGTGCGGGCGCAGGGACGGGGGCGGCGGGTTCCGGCGGGTAGGTCGAGGGGGCGGGATAGATCTGCGGCAAGGGGCCGAGGTCTTCCGGCACGGGGATCTCGGGGTCGATGAGGATGATGGAGGGAAGCTCGAGCGAGGTCTCGCGCTGGATGATTCCGCGGGGCGTATCGGTAGCCGGCTGGGGTTCCGCGGCAAGGGCGGGTTCCGGCATTGCCGGGGCAGGCCCGGTTGCGACAGGCGCTTCGGGTTCGGCAGGGCGAGCGGGTTCCAGCGGCGCGGCCTCAAGCACCTCGGCTTCGGGGGGAGGGAGCGGGGAGCCGTCCTCCATGAGCAGGCTCGGGCGTGCATCGAAGGCGGAACCACACACGCTGCACTGCACCCAGCCTTGCGCGGCGGCCAGCTGATCCGCGCCGAGGCGGAATACGCTGGTGCAGTGCGGACAGGTGGTGCGGTAATTCACTTCTTGACGCCAGCCAGACGCACCCAGCCCTCGTCGCTGACGGGCGGGTCGAAAACGAACCAGTCGCGATAGACCGCCATCACGTCCTCGGCCTGCTCGACGAGGATGCCGGACAGCACCAGCCGCCCGCCCTGGCGCACCCGGCCTGCGAGCAGTGGCGCCATGCCCTTGAGCGGATTGGTGAGGATGTTGGCGACGACGACGTCGTACTGGTGGGTCGCAAGGTCTCCGGGCAGGCTGAAATGCGCGGTTACCTCATTCAACCCGGCATTGTCGCGCGCGGCCGTGACGGCCTGGTCGTCGATGTCGACGCCGTCGACGCGTGCCGCGCCCAGCCTGGCTGCAGCGATGGCGAGAATGCCGGAGCCGCAGCCATAGTCGAGCAGGGACTCGCCGCCCTTCACGTTTTCGTCGAGCCAGCGCAGGCAGAGCCGCGTGGTGGGATGGCTGCCGGTGCCGAACGCCAGGCCGGGGTCGAGCTTGAGGTTGATCGCGGTGCTGTCGGGGGCCTCGTGCCAGGTCGGCACGATCCACAAACGCGGCGAGATCGGAATGGGGTCGAACTGCGACTGGGTGAGGCGTACCCAGTCCTGCTCGGCCACGGTTTCGATCGTATAGCCGGTGGGCACCGGCACGCGCGCGATGGCCGCCGCCTCGGCGAGGATGGCTGGCACGTCGGCATGTTCCTCAAACAGCACGGCCGCGATGCTGCGTTGCCACAATTCGGCGGTCGGATGGTCGGGCTCGCCGAACAGCGGAGTCTCGTCCACGGTGCCGGCGTCGGCATCCTCCAGCGTCACCGACAGCGCGCCGGCTTCCATCAGCGCATCGGACAGTGGCTCGGCGGTCCGGGAATCGACGAGAAGACGGAGGGATTGCCAGGGCATGGTGGGTGAGTGGCGAGCGGTGAACGGGAGCGGGGTTGCCGCTCACGGTTCCCCGCTTATCCTTTTTCCCCCGCCAGTTTGTGCTCAAGGTAGTGGATGCTGGTGCCGCCGGCGATGAAGGCGGCGTCGTTCATCAGTTCCTGGTGCAGCGGGATGTTGCTCTGGATGCCCTCGACCACCATTTCCATCAGTGCGCCGCGCATGCGGGCGATGGCCTGGTCGCGGGTGTCGCCGTAGGCGATCACCTTGCCGA
>JAJZRT010000037.1:9319-12924 GCA_021802595.1 Pseudomonadota bacterium | reverse complement strand
CCGCTTCCCTCCACCATGGACATCAAGGGCTACAGCCATCCGCTGGGCGAATGCGGCATCGCCTTCCTGGCCGCGCGTGCGGTCGCCGGCACGCTGCAACCCGATTTTCCCGCCAATCTCGATGGCATCCCGCTGCTGATCCCGGGCGAGGACAGCGCGCTGCGGGTGCCGCTGCTGCGCTGGCTCGAACGCCGCGGCATCCAGCCCGCCATCGTCGGCGAATTCGACGACAGCGCGCTGATGAGCGCCTTCGGCCAGGCGGGCGCGGGCGTGTTCCCGGTGCCGCTCACGACCGCGCAGGACGTGATGCGGCAATACGATGTGATCGAACTGGGACGCACGCTGGACATACGCGAACGCTTTTTTGCCATTTCGGTGGAACGGCGGCTCTCTCATCCGGCCGTGCTGGCGGTCAGCGAGGCGGCACGGCGGCGGTTCCTGCCGCAGGACGCGGACTGACGCGCCCGCGCTCAGGCTGGTGCGCCGGCCAGCCAGCGCACTGCTTCGGCCGGGCTCAGGATGCGGAAATACGGTGCGCAGCGGCGACGCAGCCTGAGTACCGCGCGATCCTTGCTGACCAGCCCATTCACCTGAGCCGCGGCGGCCAGCTCGATGAACTTCTGGTCATCCGGATCGCTACAGCGCGGCATATGACCCCACCCAGGCTGCAGCCCGGTGTGGATCGGGGCCCCCTTGTGGGGCAGGCCCGCGGCCGCCGGACCGGGTATGGACAGGGATCGATAGCGCTCGCTCAACGCGGCCTGCCGCGCCACATCCAGGGCGAATTCCGGATAGGCCAGCACGCGCCGCCACTCGTCGAACGTGGCGTCCGATACCACGCAGCGCACGCGGCCGTCTTCCAGCGCATGCCCCAACGGCCGGGCCGTCGCATCGTCGAAATGCAGCAGGTCGAGCACGACATTGGTGTCGAGCACCAGAACGGGTTTATTCAATATCGGTGTGCTCGGCGATAAATTCGCGCACCCAGTGTTCGGGTTTGGCGCTGGAAAACCGCCCGACGATCTCGCCCCCGACGAACAGCAGCACGGTGGGAAATCCGCGCAGGCCGTAGCGGCCGGCAAGCTTCATGTTGGCACCTTCGTCGACTTCGACCTTGGCCATGCGGATTTTGCCGTCATGGTGCGCGACGACGCGCTCGAGCACCGGCGTCAGCGCGCGGCAGGGCGGGCACCAGTCGGCCCAGAAGTCAACCAGGATGGGGCCATTGTGGGAGGCCTCGATCACGTCGCGGTCGAAGTATTCGAGATGGGTGTCGAAAATGTGGCCCGGTGCGTGGGCGACGTGCAGGTCGGTCATAAGGTTCAGCGCGGGAAACAGTGGCGTCTATTTTGCCTCAATGGCTGGGATTCCCGCTCCGTTACAGAATATTGCTTAACCTGGGCTGCGAATGGCGCTACCGTTACGCCATGGAAGAACGTTTTTATCGAGAGCAGGAAATCGCGCGGCTGCCTGACTTCCTTCCCGCCGCGACCTACAACCTTGCTCACACCCTGCTGGCGCGTGCGGGCACCTGTCTGTTCGTGCCGATCCGCAGCATGCAGTACATGGCGGTACTGGATGCGGAGGAGTTCATCTTCGTCGACAGCCAGAACAAGGCCTGGGTCGAGCTGGCCTGGCAGCACTTCCGCCCCCAGGCGCGCGCATCGCTGGACGAACGCGTGCCGTTCGAGGTGGTGCATTACCTGCCGCAGGCGGCGGAAACCATGAAGCGTTTGCCGGGCGCGTTCCATCAGGCACTTCTACTGCTCGCCGGGCGCCAAAAACCGGATGCCCCGGCCACCGTGCTCACACTGCCCGCCCGACCCGGCCCGGAACCGGACGACGCGCCACGCTGACGACCACGGGCACACGCTCCGCGTCACTCCTTGAGCTTCGAGATTCCCAGCGCGCGCAGCGTGAGATTTTCGTAGAAGGGGCCGACATTGCCCTTCCTGATCTTGCGCAGAAAATACTTCTCGAACGCGATCTTGGCCAGGTGCACCCACTTGCCCTCGGAGAACCAGTTGACGTTGCGCGGCGGGATCTGTGGCAGCGCGACGAAGGCGATGCCGGTGTCGCCGAAGTCGGCCAGGCAGACCGCGTTCCAGGTGGCTTTTTCGACCGGCTCCTGGCCGTCAAGTAGCGCGCGGATGTTGTGCGCGGTCGCGGTCACCATCGATTCGATCATGTAGCCGGTCTTGGGCGTGCCGGTCGGCACCGGCGTTGCCTCGACCGGCGGGATGGCGACGCATACGCCGACCGAGAAAATGTTCTTGAAGGTGGGGTTGCGCTGATAGGGATCGATCAGGATGAAGCCACGCGGGTTGGTCAGGCCCTCGATGCCGAACACCGCATCCACGCCCTTGAAGGCGGGCAGCATCATGGAATACTTGAACGGCAGTTCGTGCTGCTTCTTCTCGCTGCCGTCGTCGTTCACCTCGGTGACGAACATCTTGCCCGCCTCGATCCGGGTGACCCTGGCATTGCAGATCCACTTGACGTGCTTGTCGCGAAAGGCCGACTCGATCATGCCCTTGGAGTCGCCCACGCCACCCAGGCCGAGGTGCCCGATATAGGGTTCGGCGGTGACGAAGGTCATCGGTACCTTGTCGCGCAGCTTGCGGCGACGCAGGTCGGTTTCCATGATCATGGCGAACTCGTAGGCCGGCCCGTAGCACGAGGCGCCCTGCACGGCACCGACGACGATGGGGCCGGGGTCCTTCACGAAGGCCTGCCACCTGTCGCTGGAGGTCACCGCGTGATCGACGGTGCAGACCGACTGCGTATGGCCATTGGGGCCCATGCCTTCGACTTCGTCGAAGGCCAGCTTGGGCCCGGTGGCGATGACCAGGTAGTCGTACCCGACACTGCGGCCGTCTTCCAGTTCGATGCGATTTTCAGCGGGATGGACGCGTTTCGCCGCAACCGGAATGAAATCGATGTTCTTTTTTCGGAGGATGGGCTCGATGGGCAGCTCGATATCCTCGCGCGTGCGCCAGTTCACCGCCACCCAGGGATTGGACGGCACGAAATGGAAATTGGGCGCATTCGAGATCACCGTGATCCGGTCGTCTGACCGCGCATTTTCCCGCATCTCGAACGCCATGGGCATGCCGCCGATGCCCGCACCCAAAATCACGATATGTGCCATTTGAAGTCTCCTCGGGGTTGTAATCGTGAGCCGACTTTCTGTTTATATGCCAACGGCACAAGTTCGCAAATGATTCCCTGCGGCATCCCGGCTGACCCCCGCTCCGCTGAACCGGCGCCGGATTCCACGCCCCCTCCCCGGTGCGGGCAGTCCCGCTGTGTCATGGCGGGCGAATGCTTTAAAATGTGGCCACCATGCAAAAAACACACTCCAAATCCTCTCTGGTCTGCCCCCTCTGGGTTTACAGGTTGTTCCCCTTCATGCGCTGGTGGCCGTCGGTCAACGGCAGCACCGCCCGCGACGACGCGATGGCCGGGCTCTCCGGCGCCCTCATCGTGCTGCCCCAGGGGGTGGCGTTTGCCACCATCGCCGGCCTGCCGCCGGAATACGGCCTGTACGCCGCCATGGTGCCGGCCGTCATTGCGGCCCTGTTCGGTTCGTCGTGGCACCTGGT
>JAJZRT010000037.1:0-9309 GCA_021802595.1 Pseudomonadota bacterium | reverse complement strand
TTCCGATCTGTGTTTGCCTCGGTCAGCCCCTTTGCCCATCCCGGTTCGCCGGAATTCATCCATCTGGTGCTGACCCTGACGTTCATGACCGGGGTATTCCAGCTCATCCTCGGATTGGCCCGCATGGGCGTGCTGGTCAACTTCATCTCGCATACGGTGGTCATCGGCTTTACCGCGGGCGCCGCCATGCTCATCGCGGGCAGCCAGATCAAGAACTTCTTCGGGCTGGACATCCCGCGTGGCACCCCCTTCTTCGAAATCCTGTCCCTCTTCGCGCGCAAGATCAATGAAATCGACCCCTACGTCACGGTGGTGTCGACCATCACGCTGGCCTCGGGCATCCTGGTCAAACGCTTCTTTCCCCGCTTTCCCTACATGATTGCCGCCATGCTGGTGGGCAGCTTCGTGGCGCTGGGCCTGAACTCGAAGTACGGCGTGGACGTCACCCACATCAAGACGGTTGGCGCTCTGCCGGCCGGCCTGCCACCGCTGTCGGCACCGGACCTGTCCTTTGCCACCCTGCACCAGATGCTGTTCCCGGCGCTCATCATCACGATGCTGGCCTTGACTGAAGCGGTATCCATCTCCCGCGCCATCGCGACCAGGTCCGGCCAGCACATCGACGGCAACCAGGAATTCGTCGGTCAGGGCCTGTCCAACGTGATCGGCAGCTTCTTTTCCAGCTACGCGTCCAGCGGATCGTTCAACCGTAGCGGCGTCAACTATGCGGCCGGCGCGCGCACTCCCCTGGCTGCCGTGTTCGCCTCCTTGTTCCTGGTGGTGATCCTGCTGCTGGTGGCCCCCCTGGCCGCCTACCTGCCCAACGCGGCCATGGCCGGGATCCTGTTCCTGGTGGCCTGGGGCCTGATCGATTTCCACCACATCGGCCTGCTGCCCAAGATCAGCCGCCAGGAAACCGTTGTCCTGTGGGTGACGCTCATCGGGACGCTGGTCGACCTGGAAAAGGGCATTTTCTTCGGGATTGCCCTGTCGCTGGTGTTCTATCTGTACCGCACCTCCCGCCCCACGCTCGAGCCCGTGCTGCCCGATCCCGACCCGGCAAGCTATCACTACACGCCCCTCGACGGGCGGCCGGAATGCCCGCAAATGAAAATGGTGCGGCTCAATGGCTCCATCTTCTTTGGTGCCGTCGCGCACCTGCAGCAGCAACTGCAGGAACTCGAAGAGACCGAGCCCGATCGCAAGCACCTGATCGTGATGGCCAGCGGCATCAATTTCGTCGACCTTGCCGGGGCCGAGTTCCTGGCCGAGGCGGCGCGCCAGCGGCGGAAGATCGGCGGCAGCCTGTCTTTCTATCGCATGAAGGACAGCCTGGCGGACACGCTGAGAGGGGGCCATTTCATGGAGGAAATCGGCGAGGAAAACCTGTTCCCCGCCAAAACCCGTCCCGCCGAGATTCTCTATCCGAAACTCGACAACGAGATTTGCCGGAATTGCCGCGTGCGCGCATTTGCCATCTGCCATCAGCGCCTCCCCAATGGAGAAACACGATGATCCGCAGAAATCCGTCCGGGCATATGCCCGTCGTACATGAAACCGCTTTCGTCGACCCCACTGCCATTCTGTGCGGCAAGATCATCGTCGAGGAAAACGTGTTCATCGGCCCCTATGCGGTGATCCGCGCCGACGAAGTGGACGAGAGTGGCGACATGGAGCCCATCGTCATCGGCGCCCATTCCAACATCCAGGACGGCGTGGTCATCCATTGCAAGGCAGGCGGCGGCGTCACCATTGGACGCAGTTCCTCCATCGCCCACCGCTCGATCGTGCATGGCCCCTGTACCGTGGGCGACAACGTATTCGTCGGCTTCAACTCGGTGCTGTTCAACTGCGTCGTGGGCGAAGGCTCGGTCGTCCGCCACAATTCGGTGGTCGAAGGCTGCACCGTGCCGCCCGGCTTCTACATTCCCTCAACCGCGAACATCCACTCCGATGCCGACCTGGTGACGATCGAACGCGTATCGCCGCAGGCCGCTGACTTCTCCGAAAGCGTGGCGCAGGCCAACAACGAGCTGGTCAAGGGCTACAAGCGCATCCGCAACGAATTCTGATCGCACGGCCACAGCAGGCCGGCGTACCTCATTTCACTTCTCGCCGCGCAATGTCGCGGCGGTCAGCCACGCAGGCAACTCACGGTCGCCCGCATTTTCCATGATGTATTGACGAATCAAGCGCCGCATCACCTGTGAGGGCGTGAGGTCCTGCTGTGCGCAGATTTCCTCGAACAGCTTCTTTTTTCTGGGGTCGATCAGGACTGTGAGCCGGGCAGTACGGTTTTCCATGGCGGCTGGTTAATCGGATGTTAATAGAATTAACATTGTAGTCGACTTGTTTTGTTATTAGAATCAAATTCAATTTAATTCCGTCCGCGTGTCTGTCTCCACGTGCGCCTATGTCCATTCTAGTTGACCTTGATGCGCATATCCTGAACCTGGCCTGGGCCGGGGTGCTTTACTGGCTGGCGCTGGGTTTTTCGGCGCTGCTGCTGCAACGCTGGCGGGGCGCGCTGCTCCACCTGGTCTTTCCGCTGAGCGCGCTGGGTGCGCTGTTCATCACGGCCGTCGGTGTGGCCGGCCTGGTTCTGCCCGCCTCGGCCATGGTGCTGCCCATCGGGCTGCCCGACCTGCCGTTTCATCTGCGGCTGGATGCATTGTCGGCTTTTTTCCTGGTCCTGCTGGGCAGTGCGGCGTTCGGGATCACGGTGTACGCAGCGGGTTACTTCCGTAGCATGAAGGCGGGCCCGCTCGCATTGGTTGGCTTGTGGTATCACCTGTTCCTGGCAGGGATGGCGATGGTGATGCTGGCCGACGACGCCTATGCCTTCATGGTGGCCTGGGAGGTGATGGCCCTGTCGTCCTACTTCCTCGTCACCACCGACCACAAGATTCCGGAGATCCGTCGCGCCGGTTTCCTTTATTTGCTGATCGCGCATGTCGGCGCGGTGTCACTGTTGCTCACCTTCGGCGTGCTCCAGGGCGGCCACGGGGATTACACCTTCGACACCATGCGCCTGACGCAGATGACGCCGCCCTGGTCCTCGGCGGCGTTCCTGCTGGCGCTGTTCGGCTTCGGCGCCAAGGCAGGGCTGGTGCCCATGCACGTGTGGCTGCCGGAAGCGCACCCGGCGGCGCCCTCGCCGGTATCTGCGCTGATGTCGGGCGTGATGCTGAAGACCGCCATTTATGGTCTTCTGCGCGTGACGTTCGACCTGCTCCCCATGCAGATCGGCTGGTGGGGCACGCTGGCGCTGGCGCTGGGCCTGGTCACGGCGCTCTACGGCGTGATCTTCGCCGCCGTGCAGTCGGACATGAAACGCCTGCTGGCCTGGTCTTCCATCGAAAACATCGGCATTCTGGTGGCGGCCTTCGGCCTCACGCTGATTTTCTACACCGACGGCAAGGGCGCGCTGGCGGCGCTGGCGCTGACCGCCATGCTCTACCACACGCTCAATCACGCTTTTTTCAAGGGGCTGCTGTTTCTGGGCACGGGTGCGGTGCTGCATTCCACCGGCGAGCGGCGCATGGGCAGGCTCGGCGGGTTGATCCGCTTCATGCCGTGGACGGCCTGGTTGACGCTGATCGGCGCACTCGCCATCGCCGGACTGCCGCCGTTGAACGGCTTCGTCTCGGAATGGCTGCTACTGCAGGCTTTCTTGCTCACGCCGGGGCTGACCCAGCCTTATCTCAACATGGTGATTCCGGTGGCCACGGCCTCGGTGGCGCTGGCGGCGGCGCTGGCCGCTTATGTCATGGTGAAGTTCTTTGGCGTGATCTTTCTCGGCCAGCCGCGCGATGCGGCGCTCCAGCATGCGCATGAAGCCAGTTGGCCGAAACGCCTGGGGATGCTTTGGCTGGCGGCCGGCTGCGTGCTGCTGGGACTGTTTCCTGCGCAGGTCATCCAATGGCTCGCCCCGGTGGTGCGTCTCCTCACGAAGCAGGCCGTGGTCAACGACGGCAACTGGCTGCTGCTCGCGCCGCTGGCCGCCGAGCGCGCCAGCTATGCGCCGCTGATTTTCATGGCGGTGGTGCTGGTGATATTACTGTTGACCTTCATCTGGGTACGCCGCGTCTATCACGGCCGCGTGCGCAGCGCCGACCCCTGGGATTGCGGCTATCCGGAGCAGGACGCGCGCATGCAGGACAGTGCCGAAGGCTTTGGCCAGCCGATTCGGCACATCTTCACCTTCTTCATGCGGGTCGAACGGGAAACCCCCGATCCATTCGAACGCCACCCGCACTACCGCGGCGACAGCCGCGACAAGCTCTGGCCGCTCCTCTACAAGCCCATCGCCGACCTGGTCGGATGGCTGTCGGCCCAGGCTGGGCGGCTGCAACACGGCCGTATCCAGTGGTACCTCATTTACAGCTTCGTCACGCTGATCTTCCTGCTTGTTTTTGTGACACGGTGAAACCATGAGCGCCGGCATTCTTTTACAAATCGCCCAGACCCTGATTTCCATCCTGCTGGCGCCGCTGCTCATGGGCTGGGTCAACCAGTGTCGCGCCTGGCTGCAAGGCCGTTCGGCACCGCCCATCACCCAGCCTTATCGCATACTAAGGAAGCTGTTCAACAAGGACGCGGTGATTGCACATAATGCCAGCCCGCTGTTCCGCTTCGCGCCGTACATGATCTTCGCCTGCATGGCGCTGGCGGCCGGCATCGTGCCGACGATCGCCAACGATCTGCCTTTCTCGCCGGCAGCGGATGTGATCGCGCTGGTGGGCATCTTCGCCCTGGCGCGGGTTTTCCAGGCGCTCGCCGCGATGGACATCGGCACGTCTTTCGGCACACTCGGAGCGCGACGGGAAATGCTCATCTCCTTCCTCGCCGAGCCGGCGCTGTTGATGGTGTTTTTCACCACCAGCTTCATCTCGCAGTCCACCGAACTGCCGGTCATCGTCGAGACCCTGGCACACAAGGAGTTTGCCATCTATCCCAGCATGGCTTTCGCGGCGGTGGCGTTCTGGATGATCTCCACCGCAGAGAACGCGCGCATCCCGGTCGACAACCCGGCCACCCACCTGGAACTGACCATGATCCACGAGGCCATGATCCTGGAATATTCCGCGCGCCATCTGGCGCTGATCGAGTGGGCGGTGGCACTGAAGCTGTTCACCTATTCGGCGCTCGGCATCGCGCTGTTCGTGCCCTGGGGCATCGCGCCGCAAGGCGACCTCGCCGCGTTGCCATTGGCCGTGCTGGCCCTGGTCGCAAAACTCGCCGTGGGCGGCGCCGCGCTGTCCCTGCTGGAAGCTATTTTTGCCAAGCTGCGTCTGTTCAGAGCGCCGGAATTTCTGGGCACGGCATTTCTGCTCGGGGTGCTGGGCATGCTGATCCATTTCCTGCTGGAGGTCTGAGATGGCGCTGAGTTACTACCTGCAAGTCGTCAACCTGCTCGCAGCGTTGCTGCTGCTGATCTCTTTCGCCATGCTGACGCAACGCCGCATGACCGGGCTCATCACGCTGTTCGCCTGGCAGGGTGCGGCGCTGTCCACTTCCACCGCCATCGTCGCCTGGTCCACCAACCAGCATCATCTGTTCTACTCGGCAGGCCTGACCCTGGTGCTCAAGGTCATCGCCATGCCCTGGTTCTTCTACCGGCTGGTGAAGAAGCTCGACATCGACCGGGATGTGGAACCCATGATCAACATCCCCACCACCATGCTGATCGGCATCGTCCTGGTGATCTTCGCCTTCAACCTGGCCCTGCCGATCTCGCAGATGTCCGGCACGGTGATGCGCTCGACGCTGGGCATCGCCATGGCCTGCGTGCTGCTCGCCTTCCTGATGATGATCACGCGCAGCAAGGCCATTCCCCAGGTGATCGGCTTCATGGCGATGGAGAACGGCCTGTTCTTCGCTGCCACCAGCGCCACCTACGGCATGCCGCTGGTGGTGGAAATGGGCGTCGCCCTGGATGTGATGGTGGCCCTGTTCGTGCTCGGCATCATGTCCTTCCAGATCCGCGAATCCTTCGATTCGATGGATCTGAAACACATGGAAAAACTGAAAGAACGCTGAAATGGAAATCTACTGGGTACTCGGAATTCCACTCGTCGGCGGGGTTTTTCTGGCCCTCTGGGGCAGCCGCAGGAACGCGCCGGAAATCAATGCGCTATTCAGCTTTCTCACCCTGATCGCGGCGTCCATGCTCACCGCCCGCATCATCGATCAGGGGCCGATAGTGGTAGGCGGCGAGGGCTGGTTCTTCATCGATTCGTTCAATGTGTTCCTGGTGACGCTCACGGCCTTCGTGTCTCTGACCACGGCACTGTTCTCGCGCCCCTACATGCGCATCGAGAAGGAACACGGCCGCCTCAACGACAAGCGCCTGCGCCTCTACCACAGCAGCTATCAGATTTTCATCGGCATGATGGTGCTGGCGCTGACCACCAACAACATGGGCATCCTTTGGGTGTCGATGGAAGGCGCGACCCTGGCCACCGTGCTGCTGGTCTCGCTGTACCGCACCCCGGCCTCGCTGGAGGCGGCCTGGAAGTATTTCATTCTGTGCGGCGTCGGCATCGCCCAGGCGCTGTTCGGCACCATCCTGCTTTATTTCGCGGCGGAAAAAGTGCTCGGCTCCGGCGGCACCGCGCTGCTCTGGACGCATCTGAACGGCGTCAAGGCGCAGCTGGAACCCACTGTGCTGCAACTGGCCTTTGTCTTCCTGCTGGTCGGCTACGGCACCAAGGTTGGCCTGGCGCCGCTGCATAACTGGCTGCCGGACGCCCATGCCGAAGGCCCCACCCCGGTTTCCGCCGTGCTCTCCGGCCTGCTGCTCAATGTCGCCCTGTACGCGGTGATGCGCTCCAAAGTGCTGGTCGACGGCGCGCTCGGCAATGACATGGCGGGCAACCTGATGATGGGCTTCGGCCTGTTCTCGGTGGTGCTCGCCGCCTTCCTGATCAAGCGCCAGACCGACGTCAAGCGCATGTTCGCCTACTCGTCGATCGAGCACATGGGCCTCATCACCTTCGCCTTCGGCATGGGCGGCGCCGTGGCGAGCTTCGCGGGGCTCCTGCACATGACCATGCATTCGCTCACCAAATCCGCCATCTTCTTCGCCGTCGGCCACGCCACGCAAAAGGCCGGCACCCAACAGATGGATGGCATCCGCGGGTTGATCAAGACCAATCCCACCATCGGCTGGGGACTGATGCTGGGCACCGTCGCTATTCTCGGCGTGCCGCCGTTCGGCGTCTTCGCCAGCGAGTTCCTGATCATCACCACTGCCATGCACGAGCACCCCTGGGCGACGCCCTTCCTGCTCATTGCGCTGGGCGTGGCATTCGCCTCCATCTTCGGCAAGGTACAGCCGATGGTGTTCGGCGAGACCGAATTGCCGCGGCTGCCGCACATGCCCGCGCTCACCCCCGTATTCGTCCACCTCGGTCTGGTACTGATGCTGGGTCTCTTCATCCCGCCGTATCTCGCGGCCTGGTACCGTCAGGCGGCGCAACTCTTGGGAGGTTGAAATGGAGCAGCGACTGGGCGATATCGACCTCACCCTCACCCCGCAAACGGATAACGCCTTCATCTGGCGTTTTCAGACCGAGGCAGCGCGCCTGCCCTCGTTCGCGCGCGGCATTCAGGACGAAGGCGGACAGCTCCTGGCGCTATGGGGTTCGGACGACCGGCATCTGGGCCGCGGCTTTGCCGTGCATGTGGCATTCCTGTCCAGCGTCGGGCTGATCTGGACCACCAGTGCACTGGCTTCCGACAACCCGTCTTACCCGGACCTCGCCCACATCTTCCCGCAAGCCGACCGCATGCAGCGCGCCACCTTCGACCTCCTGGGCATCCAGGCCGAAGGCGCCGTGGATGCACGCAAGTGGCTGCGCCATAGTGCCTGGCCTGAGAGTACTTTCCCCCTGCGCCGTGATTTTTCCGCCGAGCCGGTGCGTGCGCCAGACCATTACCCCTTCGTCCGCGTTGAAGGCGACGGGGTGCACGAGATCGCGGTCGGCCCGGTCCATGCCGGCACCATCGAGCCGGGGCACTTCCGTTTTTCCGTCATCGGGGATCGCGTCCTCAAGCTGGAGGAACGCTTCGGCTACACCCACAAGGGTACGGAAAAACGCTTCGAAGGGCTGGATTTGCAGACCGGCGCCAAACTGGCCGGTCGCGTGTCAGGCGACTCCCACAGCGCCTTCGCCTGGGCCTACTGCATGGCGGTCGAAACCGCGGTGGGAAGCCGCGTCCCGGATCGCGCCATCTGGCTGCGCGCGCTCTTCCTGGAAATGGAGCGCGTAGCCAATCATCTGGGCGACCTCGGTTATCTCGGCAACGATGCCGCGCTCACGTTTGGTTTCATGCAGTTCTGGCGCCTCAAGGAAGACTGGCTCCGCTTGTCGGCCGAACTGTTCGGCCACCGATATTGCTTCGATTGCATCGTGCCGGGTGGCGTGGCAGTCGATATTGCCGAGGCCGGCAAGGCGCAACTCAAGGCGCTTGCGGATCGTATCGCCGCGGAAGTGCAAGAACTCAAGGCCATCTACGACGAACACGCCGGTCTGCAGGACCGTTTCGCCAACACCGGCATCGTCAAACCGGACCTGGCTGCCCGTCTCGGGCTCACGGGACTGGCCGGACGCGCCAGCAGCCAGGCCTGGGATGCCCGCGTGCAGTTTCCGCCGGCCCCCTACGGGCAGCTGGAGGTCAACATGGCCACCCATCGCCGCGGCGACGTGCTGGCGCGTGCCGAGGTGCGTTTCGGCGAAGTGTTCGAGTCCATGCGACTCATCCGCGAAACCCTCGGGCGCATGCCCGAGGGGCACATCCAGGTCCCGCTCCAGCCTGACGGGGCTGTCTGCGAAGGCCTCGGCTGGGTGGAAGGCTGGCGCGGGCCGGTCATCGTCGCCGTGCGCATCAATGCGGAAGGCCGTCTCGACCGCGTGCATCCGCATGACCCCTCGTGGCAGAACTGGCCGCTGGTGGAGGTGGGCGTGCTCGGCAACATCGTTCCCGATTTCCCGCTCATCAACAAATCGTTCAACCTCTCCTACAGCGGACCGGATTTGTAAGATGGCGACGTTCCTGATCTTTCGGAAGATTCTCAAGACCGGCATCGTCTCCGAGCCGGCGCCCAAGGCCGCCCCCGCGCTGCGCACGCGCGAGCAGGCGCTGCACGCGGACATCCTCAAGGTCTTCGGCCGGGCGGTGGCGATCCGCCACGTCGACGCCGGCTCCTGCAACGGCTGCGAACTGGAAATCCACGCCCTCAACGGGCCGCACTACAACATCGAGGGCATGGGCGTGAAATTCGTGGCCAGCCCCCGCCATGCC
>JAJZRT010000036.1 GCA_021802595.1 Pseudomonadota bacterium | reverse complement strand
AGCAGCGCGCCGGTCTCCTTCATCTTGGCCTTGATGAAGCTGTGGCCGGTCTTCCACAGGAGCGGCCGTCCGCCGCGCTCCCGGATCCAGCCGAACAGCTTGCGCGTCGACTTGACGTCGAAGATGATCTCGGCGCCGGGATTGCGCGAGAGCACGTCGTCGGCGAACAGCATCAGCTGGCGGTCGGGGAAGATGATGCTGCCGTCCTTGGTGACCACGCCGAGGCGGTCACCGTCGCCGTCGAAGGCCAGTCCGATTTCGGCGTCGCTGGTTTTCAGGTGGGCGATCAGATCCTGCAGGTTCTTTGGCTGCGAGGGATCGGGATGGTGATTGGGAAAGTTGCCGTCTACTTCGCAGAACAGTTCCTCCACCTGGCAGCCCATGTCGCGGTAGAGCTTGGGTGCAAAGGCGCCGGGCACGCCATTGCCGCAGTCGATGGCGATCTTCATCGGGCGCGCCAGCTTGACGTCGGAGACGATGCGCGCGAGGTATTCGGGTGCGATGTCGTGCTGGCGGTAGCCGCCGTCGCCGTGCGCGAGGTCGTTGTTCACCAGCCGCTCGCGCAGCTTCTGGATGGCGTCGCCCGACAGCGTCTCGCCGCCGAGCACCATCTTGAGGCCGTTGTAGTCGGGCGGGTTGTGGCTGCCCGTGACCATCACCGCGCTGTTGGTTTTCAGTTGATAGGCGGCGAAGTAGGTCATCGGCGTGGCGACCATGCCGAGGTCGACCACGCCGATGCCGGCCTTGCGGATGCCGCGCGCCAGCGCGGCGGCCAGGTCGGGTCCCGACAGGCGGCCGTCGCGCCCGATGCAGATTTCCTTCTGGCCGCGCGCCACGGCTTCGGAGCCGATGGCGTGGCCGATCGCCTCGACGATTTCGGACGTGAAGGTCTTGCCGACGATGCCGCGGATGTCGTAGGCCTTGAAGATTTCCTTGGGGTATTCCACAACGCACTCCCTGAATGGCAATGCGTGGATTCTACCTTCGGTGTGTGTCGAAATGCTGCATCAGCCGCTGCGGCAGCCAGTCGATGTTGCCGGGGAAAGGCCCGGACGGGAAGGCGACATGGCCGCCGCCGTAGGGCTGCTCGAGCGTGACCGCGGGCGAGACGTCAGCGGCGCCGGGCAACGCCCAGGCAGGCAGGAAGGGATCGTTTTTCGCGTTGATGACAAGCGTGGGAATGGCGATGGTTTTCAGCAGCGGCCTGGACGACACCCGCAGCCAGTAGTCGTCGGCATCGCGGAATCCATGCAACCGCGCGGTGACCAGGGTGTCGAACTCGCGGAAGGTGGTTGCTGCCCGGACCGCTTCGACATCGAGCAGGCCCGGGAATTTATCGGCCTTGCGCAAGGCCTTGGCCTTGAGCGTGGCGAGGAAACGCGCGGTGTAGACGTTGCGGTTGAAACCCTGGTCGAGCGCGTTGCCGGCAGCGACGAGGTCGAGCGGCGCTGAAACGGCGGCCGCGCGTTCGACAAGATTTCTTGCGGTTTCTCCCGATTCACCCAGCCATTTCAGCAATGCGTTGCCGCCGAGCGAGACGCCGACGGCATAGAGTGGTGCGCTCGGATGTTGCAATTTGACATGGCGTAGCATGGTCTCGATGTCTTCGCTGTCGCCGGCGAAGTAGGCGCGCGGCAGCCGGTTGTCCTCGCCCGAGCAGCCGCGGAAATGCGCGACCACGCCGGTCCAGCCTTTTTGCCGGACGGCGTGCATCAGGTCGCGCGCGTAATGGCTGGCGGAGCTGCCTTCGAGGCCATGGAACAGCACCACGACCGGTGCCTTGTCATCGCCATCCACCCAGTCGAAATCGAGAAAATCGCCATCGGCGAGTTCCAGCCGTTCGCGGCGATAGTCCACCTGCGGCGCTGAAATAAACAGGCTGGTGTAGATGGTTTGCACATGGCCACCGGGCAGCCAGGCGGGGGCGACGTAAGCGTGGACAGCGAATGCGGGCATGGCCGCCATCATCGCCGCCTGGGCTGCGATAAGGCAAGCGGCCAGGCTAGTCCTCGGCCATGCGGCGGGCATCAGCGGCGAGCGCGTTGCTCGGCGGCGCCGCGAATGAACAGCAGGCAGCCGTTTTCCGAAATCAGCCAGTCGTGCGGCCTGCCCTTGGGCGCCAGGTGATAATCCCCCGCGCGGCACAGCACGCCGTTGATCGTGGCATCGCCCTCCAGCACCAGCGCTTCTTCGTCGAGCGCGTGCTCGTGCGGCGGCAGGCGGCTGCCCGGCGACATGCGCAGCAAAAAGGACCGGCTGTGAGCGTCCTCGCGCAGCAGCTTGAGTTCGACGCCTTGCATGAGTACGACCCATTCGCCCTGATGGCTATGCACGAACAGGTAATCCGGCACCGGCGCGTGCACGCGCTGGAAGAGTTGTTCCCGCATCCGCGCGGCGGCATCCGGCGCGGGTGCTTCGGGCGGGGTGGCGCTGGCGAGGGCTTCGATCAGCAGGGCATCCAGGAGCGGGGGTGTAGTCGGTTTGTTCATGAAAGGCCTCATGCCTGGAAGAGCATACTGCGCAGGCTGTCCTGCGCGCGCTTGAGATGCGATTTGACGGTGCCCAGCGGCAGCCCGGTATGGTCGCTGATTTCCTGGTGCGACAAATCCTTGTAAAACGCCAGCGCCACCATCTGGCGCTGCGTCGGCGTGAGCGTGGCCAGCGCCTGTCTGAGCACGCCGGACTGCTCGCTGTGCAGCAACCGATCCAGCGGGGAGGCGTCCGGACAGGATTCGCTTTCCAGGTGTGTTTCCGGATCTGCGCAATAGGCGACCCGGTCGAGACGCCGCAAGGCATCCAGCGCGCGGGTGCGCGTCATCACCATCAGCCAGGCCAGTGGCTGGCCGCGCAGCGCATCGTAGCGGATCGCCTCGCGCCAGCTCTGCCAGTAGGTTTCCACGCAGACCTCCTCGGCCAGGTCGCGGCGACCGGTGATCCTCAGCGCGAGCCCGTAGACGCGCGACAGGGTCAGGTCGTACAGGCGCCCGAGCGCGGCCTCGTCCCCCGCCGCCATGCGCTGGATCAGGCCGGCCAGCAGGGTGCACTGGAGGTCTTCGGCAGGGGCGGCGTCCTGGCTCATGCAGCCAAGTATAGCCTTGGGGTCGGTCAGGTTCAGCGGTGGATTCATGCCGGTCATCCTGGGTTTCCTGGGGGTTACTCGGCTATACGCAGGCAGTTGCAAACTGGATGCATGCATCCGGTTCCTGCCCCTGTGCGTAATGGAGGCGGGACCGTTCCCGTCACCTTCAAGGAATCCATCATGCAAACCGCCACAATCCGCACCCTCTCCGCTATATCCCTGATCGCACTGCTGGCGGCCTGTTCGGGCATGCCGAGCGCACCGCCACAAACCTCCCTGTACGAGCGGCTGGGCGGCAAGCCCGCGATCCAGGCCGTGGTCGACGACTTCATCGGCAACGTAGCCGCGGATAACCGCATCAACGGTTTCTTCGCCCATGCCAACATCCCGCGCCTGAACGCCATGCTGGTCAACCAGATTTGCGAAGCCAGCGGCGGTCCCTGCAAATATGAAGGGCGCAGCATGAAAGCGGCGCATGCGGGCATGGGCATCGCCGACGCACATTTCAACGCCCTGGTCGACGACCTGGTGAAGTCGCTGAACAAGTTCAAGGTACCGGAAAAAGAGAAAAATGAATTGCTCGCCGCGCTTGCCTCGATGAAGGGCGACATCGTCACCAGTTATTGAGTTTTCCATTTCATATGACAAAGTCTCCGTTCGCTCCTGCCGAAGCCTGTCCTGAGCGAAGTCGAAGGGCTCAGCCCGAACGATGGTTGAGATAAAGGCCATGGATTTCCATCTGGTCAGCGAGTGGCATCTGGCCGTGCCGCCCGAGGCGGTGTGGGCGGTACTGGACACCCCCGAGGCCTGGCCGCAGTGGTGGCCGGAAATCCGCCGCGTGCAGACGCTGGTGGCTGGCGGGCGCGACGACGAGGGTGCGGTCCGCCGCACCTGGTGGACGAGCCGCCTGCCCTATGGCTTCGTCATCGACTTCACCACGCGCGCAGCGGAGAAACCGCACCTGCTGGTGGTGGAAGCGGCGGGCGACCTGGTGGGAATGGGCCGTTGGGAGCTGGTGGCCATTCCTGCCGGCACGCGGGTGCGCTATACCTGGCAGGTATTTCCGCACAAGGCCTGGATGCGGTGGCTGGTGCCGTTGCTGGCGCCGCTGTTCGCCTGGAATCACCATGCGGTGATGCAGGACGGCGCGGCCGGCATGGCCAGGCGGCTGGGAGTGGAGCTGATCGATTATCGAAGTCTGAAAGGAGTGGAAGCATGAGTATCGACATGCACGTGAAAGCGTATTTCTCGCATACGAGCGCGGCGTTGGCGGCATGAACGCCCGGCACATTCAGCAGGTGGTGCGCCGGATCGCGTGCTACGACTTCCCCTGGGATGTGACGCGCTCGCTGGAACTGGCGCTGTTCCGCACCTTCGCCAGCCCGCGCATCGGCGGTCTGCTGCATGCCACGGGGGAGTTCGAGGCGCGCCCGCAGAAGCGCTATGACGATACCGATCTCATCGTTTCCGAAATCATTGAAAACGGCTTCGAATCGGAACGCGGGCAACGCGCCATCGCGCGGATGAATGCGATCCACGCCCGCTTCGCCATTCGCAACGAGGATTTTCTGTATGTGCTGTCGACTTTCGTGTTCGAGCCCATCCACTGGATAGACCGATTCGGCTGGCGCAGCCTGGGCGCGGAGGAGGCGGAAGCCTGGTTCTGCTTCTGGCGCGAGGTGGGGCGGCGAATGGACATGAGCGGACTACCGGCCGACCGGGAATCGTTTCAGGCCTTCAGCCGCGCTTACGAAGCGCAGTATTTTCAGGCGGGCCGCGCCAGCCAGGGGGTGGCGCGCGCCACCCGCGAACTGTTCGCCTCCTGGTTTCCCGCGCCGCTGCGTCCGCTGGTGCGGCTGAATATCCACGCCTTGCTGGACGATTCCTTGCGCGAAGCATTCGGCTTTCCCCAACCGGCACGGCCGATCCGCTGGCTGGCGCCTGCGGTGCTGCGCACCCGGGCGCGGCTGCTCCGGATCCTGCCGCGGCGGCGTACCCCGCGCTTGCGCACCCGGCAGCCGCACCCGAGTTATCCGGCAGGGTATGAAATCGAAGCGCTGGGGACGAATGCGGGTCCGATGCAAGGCTGCCCGCGGATGGCCGGCGCAGGGCCGCAGCCGGAGAGCGGTCAATGCAGCACGGCCGGCGGGGTGCGCGCGGGCGGGGTACCGCCGACCTGAAGCGGCGAGGCGTGGTGCAGCACCATGCGCCAGCCGCCGGCGTCCTTGCGGTACACGTTGGTCGCGAGGATCGGCGGGCGCGGTTCGGTTTCCTGGCCGATGACCAGGTACTCGCGCACGATGCGGATGACCTGGCCGGTCTCGCGTAGTTCGGGCGCGAGCGCGGCCTGGACGCGGAACTTCCCGGCGGCCTCGAACAGGCTGCGCCATCCGGCCGCGACGGCGGCGCGGCCGTTCAGCGGCGCGGCCAGCGGATGGATGCAGGCGATGCGATCGTCGCCGGCCCAGACCGCCATCATGGCGTCGAGCGAGCGCGCCTCGAAGGCCGCGTAGAACGCGGCCTCGGCCGCTTCGGGGGTGGGAAAGGCGGATTGGGACATGATTTTCGAATACGTGCGACAACCAGCATTGTTACGGGCCGGCAATCCGCGGGCGCTACAGGCCTGTCGCTTCCCAGTCGGGCGTAGGCGCTAGTGATGGCCGCCGCTGGGCTTGCCCTTCAGGCGATAGAGCGTGCCGCAATACGGACAGAGCGCATCGCCGCGCGCCTCGATGGGCAGGTAGACGCGCGGGTGGGCGTTCCAGTCGGTCTGCTGCGGCATCGGGCAGTGCAGGGGAAGATCGCTCTCGGTGACCTCGATGACGCGCTGGGTGTTGTCGCGCTTGGCGTCGCCGTGCTGTTCGCTCATGCCGGGCGCTCTCATTTGACCGGGGTGAGCCAGTCGGTGTGGGCATCGGCACGGCCGTGCACGCAGTCGAAATACATCGCCTGCAGCCTGGCGGTGATGGGGCCGCGCGTGCCTTCGCCGATGGCCCGGTTGTCGAGTTCGCGGATCGGCGTGACCTCGGCGGCAGTGCCGGTGAAGAAGGCTTCGTCGGCCGAATACACCTCGTCGCGGGTGATGCGTTTTTCGATTACCGGCAGGCCGATTTCGGCAGCCAGCTGCACGATGGTGTCGCGGGTGATGCCTTCCAGCGCACTGGTCAAATCCGGCGTGTAGAGCTTGCCGTTGCGGATGATGAAGACGTTTTCCCCGGAGCCTTCGGCGACGAAGCCGTCGACGTCGAGCAAGAGCGCCTCGTCGTAGCCGTCCATCTCGGCTTCCTTGTGCGCGAGGATGGAGTTCATGTAGTTGCCGTTGGCCTTGGCCTTGCACATGGTGATGTTGACGTGGTGGCGCGAGAACGAGCTGGTCTTCACGCGGATGCCGTTTTCCAGCGCTTCGGCGCCGAGATAGGCGCCCCACGGCCAGGCGGCGACGATGACGTGCACCGACAGGTTCTTGGCCGAGATGCCCATCGCTTCCGAGCCGAAGAAGGCCATCGGGCGCAGGTAGCCGGATTCGAGCTTGTTCTCGCGCACCACGGTGCGCTGCGCTTCGGAAAGCGTCGCCTTGTCGAACGGCATTTTCATGCCGAGGATGTGGGCGGAACGGAACAGGCGGTCGGTGTGTTCCTGCAGGCGGAAGATCGCCGTGCCCTGTTCAGCCTTGTAGGCGCGCACGCCCTCGAAGACGCCCATGCCGTAGTGCAGGGTGTGGGTGAGGACGTGGGTGGTGGCGTCGCGCCAGGGGACGAGCTTGCCGTCGTACCAGATGACGCCGTCGCGGTCGGCCATGGACATGGTGAAGAATCTCTTTAACGGATGGAAAACGTCAATCTTACCGGATTCCGGGCAGGGCGAAGCACCCGCTTGAGGGCGCGATGGGGGCTGTCAGCCCGCAGGCCATGCAATGGGGAAGGCCGCGCCGGGCAGCGGCCTCAAAGATAGGCTTTGGCTTCCTCGCCGGGATTGGGCAGCCCCGCCACACGCCAGGCCTCGCGCGGGCTGGGGAACAGGTGCTGCATGCAGTCGGCGCTTTGCCCGACGAGGTGGCAGACATGGCTGAGTGCGGTGACGTTCCGGTGCCTGGAAAAGGCGTCCCTCAATGCGTGCAGCAGCTCGTATTGCGCCTCGCTGAGCGGGCCGATGCCGTCATTCTGGGCGATGCGGTCGGCGAGGCCTTCGCTCCATATGGCAGGGTTGATCAGGAAACCGTCGAGGTCGAAGACGGCGGTGCCTGGGGAATGGATCCGCATGTTCATGGCAGGCTCCTGTATGGTTGCGGTGTGACATTAGGTATAGCACCCCGTCCGCAATCAGCCAGGCGTGGGCGGGAACACGGATTCCGCCGGCTGCGGCCGGCCGAAGTGGTAGCCCTGGGCATAATCCACGCCCAGTTCCGTCACCCACTGGAGAATGGCGGCGGTCTCGACGTATTCCGCGATCGCCAGCTTGCCGTAGCCGTGGATCGCCTCGACCAGCGCCCTGACGAACAGGCGGTCATCTTCGCTGTGATCCAGCGTGCGGATGAACGAACCGTCGATCTTGACGAAGTCGACGGGCAGGTGTTTCAGATACTGGAACGTGGAGAAACCGACGCCGAAATCGTCCAGCGCCAGCTTGCAGCCGAGTGCACGGATCCCGGTGAGCAGGATTTCGGCATGGGTCATCTGGTTGAGCGTCGCCGTTTCGGTGATTTCCAGGGTCAGCCGGTGCGGCTGGACGCCCTGTTGCTCCAGCATGCCCTGCAGCAGGGCGGGCAGTCCCGGATTGTCCAGGCTGCGGGCGGACAGGTTGACCGCGAGGTGCAGGCCGGGCCGGCTGGCGATCAGCGCGATGGCACGTTCCAGCACCCACTGGTCGATTTCCCGGATCAGCCCGGAGGCCTCGGCTGCGGCGATCAGCGGCGCGGGCGGCAGAATCTGGTCGTCCGGCGTCCGCACCCGCAGCAAGGCCTCGTAGTGCATGGCCCGGCCGGCCTGGATCGCCATGATGGGCTGCAGGAACAGGGCCAGCCGGTTGTCGTGCAGCGCGTCGGTGATCAGCGCGAGTTGCGCGGTGCGGTCAAGCAGGCTCTCGCGGGTGCCGTCCGCCGGGTTGTACAGATGCCAGTTGGAGCGGCCTTTGGCGCGCGCATGGGAGAGCGCCAGGTCGGCGTGCCCCAGCAGGCTTTCCGTGGTGCAGTCGGGTTGGGCCATGGCGATGCCGACGCAGGCGGTGGCAATGTGCTGGTCGCGGTCGCCCTTGCACAGGTAGCGCGCCGTCTGCAGCAACTGGGCATCCGGCAAGGGTTCGAGGTACAGGGCGAATTCATCGCCACCCAGCCGGGCGGCCAGCTTGGGCGCCGGCTGGAGTTCGCGCAGGCGGTCGGCCGTGCGCTGGATCACCGCGTCGCCGGCGCTGTGGCCGGCCAGGTCGTTGATCGCCTTGAAGTCGTCGAGGTCGATCAGCAGCAGCGCGCCGCCTTTTTGTTCGGTCAGCGTATGCGCCAGCCGCCGCTGGAAGCCCTGGCGATTGTAGAGGCCGGTCAGCGTGTCGTAGTCGGACAGGTAGCTGGCGCGTGCCTGCGCGCTCTTGAGTTCGGTCAGGTCCAGCCCCACCGACAGGATCAGCAGTTCGCTATCGCCCGCCTGGCCGATCAGCGAATGGACCCAGGTGATGTTGCGCAGGCCATCAGGGGTGGCGAGCAGCGCTTCGAATCGCAGCGGCGCGGGATTATTGACGAAGTGGACGAGCAGTCGCGAACGCCAGTCGCGGCTTTCCTGCGGCGCGATCATCTGCCGGAAATAATCCTGCCCGATCAACTGGCTTTCCGTCAGGCCGGTCAGGGTTTCCACGTAATGGTTGGCCATGCGGATCACACCCTGCCGGTCCTGCGTCAGGATCAGCGCCTGCGCCGTATCCAGCAGGCCCGAGATGAAATCGCGCTCGTGCGACAGGGTGTCGACCAGCCTGGCGAGATCGTTTTGCTGGTTGCGCGCGGCCGTGTCGAGCGATTCGAGCTGGCTGGCGAGGGTGAGCGCGGCGTCTTCCAGGGTGGAGAGTTCGTCGCGCGGGGCCTTGTCGCGAAACTGCAGATGCTGGCGCGCATCCCGCCAGCGACCTTCGCCCAGCAGCGGCAGGCCGGTGCTGACCCGGTTCATTCGCCGCATCAGCCAGGCGAGCGAAATCAGCAACACCCCCTCGGCCAGGATGAATACCGTCAGGCCGGTCACCAGGTTGGTCAGGAATGATTTTTCGATGGCCTGTTCGGCATGGGTGACGTCCTTGCGCGCGATGAAGTACGGCGTCTCGGGTGCCGCCGCAAGCGGCTTCAGTTTCTGCCATTCGTATACCTTGCCGCGGCTGCGGGTCAGGGCGGACTCGATTTGCGGGCGCTGCGGATAGGGGACGAAATCCGCCTTGTCCACCATCGTTTTGATATCCGGCGTGGTGGCGGCAATCAGCTGGACCTTCTGCGGGCGGGCGGCGGCGATGGCCAGATCGTATCCGCTGCTCCGGCCAAACGTGCTCAGCAGGCTGGAGAGATCCATCGAGACGACCACCACGCCGGTGGTACGGCCCCGGCGCAGCACCGGCGCCATGCCGTAAAACAGACAGCGCTCGGCGCAGTACAGGCCGCTGGCGGGGTGTTCGCTCGCGAGCACCTCCGTGAGCCTGGCGGTTATCAATGCATCGGGCGCGGGCGTGCTGCCGAAACCGGTCAGCAGCCGCTGGCCGGCATCGTACAGGCGCAGGCTTTCAAAGCCCTGGTTGAGGCTGAGCTGGTCCCAGTAAGGCTGCAGGGCGAAGCCGGATTCCAGACCGGGTGGTCCGCCATGGTCGGCCACCAGGAAGTCGGCCAGCGCTGCCCCGGCGTCCACCAACTGCCGTTCGTTCTGCTGAATCAGGAAGCGCAGCAGCGCCTCGTTGTGCGTCGCACTCTCGAGCCGCGCCTGCTGCACTTCGCGCCGCAGGTTGGCGTCGTTGATCCAGGTGAGCGCCACCGTGCCGGCCGCCATGCCCAGCGTGAGCGGCAACAGCAGCTTCCATTTCAGGCTGAGAAATGCGGGCGGGCGCATCGCGCTAGAACCGGTAGGCTGCCTGCAGGAGCCACATGTTCCAGCGCTGTTCCCGGCTAAAATAATCCGGGTTGTCGGGACCGGGCAGCCAGCCGGTCCCGTCGACATGGTGATATTCCGCCCGCAGCATGAGGCGGGGGGTTGCATCCCAGCGCAGGCCCAGGGTCCAGTCGCGGGCGAATTCGGTGTGTGCGGGCAGGCCCGTGGCGGCCTGAAACTGGCGACCGGATTTGTCATTCTTTCTGCGATAGAGCACATCGTGCCGCAGCATCAGCTCCCACGCAGGGTGAAACCGCCACTCGCCTTGTAGGTAATAAGCCTGAATAACTCCATGGGCGTCGGGCAGGCGCGGGCCGAAACCGCGATAGTCAACACTGGGCTCGCTGTATTCGGCGGTGAGCGTCACAGTATCGAGTCGCTGCTGGGCCGTTGCCAGCAGATTGCGGTACCGCAAGCCGCCAGCCGCCAGCAGATCGGAGGTGCCCGGTGCGTAGTTGGCCCTCAGGTCGGCGTAGGTCAGCATCAGCGTAGTGTCGGTCGGAGTGTCCCAGCGCAGGCGGGTGATGAAGCTCTCCCTGCCTTCCAGCTTGCCGGGCCGATCGATGCCAAGAAAGTTGTATTCCACCGATTCGCTGTTGAAATCCGGGCGTACCCAGCCCAGCGAAAAATCTGCCGCACCGTACGTTTGCACACTGGCCCCATGCACGAATATGCCAGGTGCTGCGAGAAGCAGGCTGCGACTGTTGTCGAAATAGACCGACTGCGGTAGCAGGATGCCGGGACGGGTAAAAGGCACGTCGCGTGTTTCGTTATACAGACCGTAGGGGAGCTTGACCTTGCCGAACTTGAGTCCGAGCTGGCTGACTTCGGTTTGATAAAACTGCCAGTCAGCCTGGGCATAGTCCACGCGCAGGCCGTCCTTGTCGCTTTCTCCTGCACGCCGATACAGCACCTGGCCTGACAGCCGCACGGCATCGAGCACCTGCCAGGTTCCATGGAGACCGGCTTCGGTGAACCCGGTGCTGACCCCATCCTGACTGTCGCCGAAGAAATGGTTGTTGGTGCTGCTGATCAGGCTTTGTGCCGCGAACCCCTGGATTTGGTAGCGGGGACCGGCCAGTTCGTCCGCCCAGGCGGGCGACGCCGCCAGCAGAGCAACCACCAGCAGGCTATTCCAGCCTGAGCGTCTTGATGCCGTCATAGACTATGTCCTTGCTTGTGTAGCCAATCGCTCCCGGTGTGGCACGCACGCGTGCCCGCATTTCGTTCTCGTCCCTGACCTGGATCGGCGCACTGGCCATGCCGCTGAAACTCATCCGGTCCCACGTCTGCCGCAGACGATAGGGATAGAGCCCGAGCTTTTCCTTGGCGAACGCCACATGAACCGGGTGGTCGTCCGGCAGGACGAAAACCACGATGGGCTGGTGGTTGGGCCACATCGTCTGGCGCAGGGTGTAAATGTTGCGCAGGGTGGCGACGCTGATGCTGTGGCCTTCGACGTCGGTGTTGACGATGACGCCGGCGGAGGCGGCAAGCGGGCTGACCAGCAGGACCAGCAGGATCAGCCGCCGGATGAGGAAATGCGCATGTGCCACTGGGCGTAGGGAGGTTGTTTCATCGGGTTGCCGTTTTATAGCACGGCAATTCCCGCGCGGCAGCAGCCGGGCGACTCATCGGCTGTCAAGCCGTTTGACGAGCGTGCGCACGGGGGCGGGCAGGGGCGCACCCAGCGCATCGGCCAGAGGCATCCAGATCTGGCCGGGCGACGTGCTGTGGCGCGGTGAGAGACGGAGTTCCACAGGCCGGATATGCAGCCTGAAATGGGTGAAGCTGTGGGTGAGGTGCGGCAACGCCTGCTGGGTCAGCGCGATGAGACCGAAGCGGTCGCGGCAGTGGCCGGCGGCGTCCGCGTCGGGGGCCAGTTCGGGCAGGCTCCACAGACCGCCCCAGATGCCCCGCGACGGGCGCTTCTCCAGCATCAGTTCGCCGCGATCGAGCAGCAGCAGCATCTGCACCTGCTTTTCAGGCAGCGCTTTTTTGGGGCGTGGTGTCGGCAATTCGTTGACGCGGCCCTGCTTGCAGGCGATGCAGTCGGTATTGACCGGACAGGCCGCGCAGTCGGGCTGGCTGCGGGTGCAGACGAGTGCGCCGAGATCCATCATGCCCTGGGTATAGGCCTCGATGCCGGTACGGGGCAGCTGTGACTCGGCCAGCGCCCACAGTGCGGTTTCGGTTTTCTTCTCGCCAGGCCAGCCGGCTATTCCGCCATGGCGCGCCAGGACGCGCTTGACGTTGCCATCGAGAATGGCACACGTCCGGCCGAACGCCAGCGCTGCGATGGCTGCGGCGGTCGAGCGTCCCACGCCCGGCAATTGGGCGATGACGTCCGGCTGTGCCGGGAATGTTCCGCCATGCCGGGTCATGACGGCACGCGCGGCAGCATGGAGATTGCGCGCACGGCTGTAGTAGCCGAGTCCGCTCCACAAGGCGAGCACATCGTCCTCGGCGGCGGCGGCCAGGCCAGGCAGATCGGGGAAGCGTGCGACAAAGCGCTCGAAATAGGGAACGACCGTGGCGACCTGGGTCTGCTGCAGCATGATTTCCGACAGCCAGATGCGATAGGGATCGCGCGTGGCCTGCCACGGCAGGGTGTGGCGGCCGTGGCGCTGTTGCCAGCTGACGATACGGGAAGCAAACGAACTCACCCCGGCAGGGTAGCACCCTTTAGGGAAGCGCTGAACAAGTCCTTCGACAAGCTCAGGACGAACGGCAACTTGTTGATTCCGTTCGTGGTGAGCCTGTCGAACCATGAGCGGAATC
>JAJZRT010000035.1 GCA_021802595.1 Pseudomonadota bacterium | reverse complement strand
GAGCAAGGTGACGCGCTCGTCAAGTGTGCTGTGGCTAGCCGCAGACAGATACGCCGCCTCGAATCCAGCGCGTGATGGAGCGGCCTGCGGCTCCAGGTAGCCAAAGGCAAGCACGCCGAGCGCGCCCTCGATATCGCCCAAAGTGCACATGCCGGTCGACAGGATCACCGGCCGTCCGGTGCGGGCAATCTTGAGCAGCAGTTGCCCGCTGACAATGTCGCCAGAGGATACTTTGATGAGCGGTACATCCATCTCATCGATCAGCAGGTCGATGCTGGGTTCGTCAAAAGGTGTGGATAGAAAACGTATGCCCCGCTCTCGGCAATGTGCGGCGATGATCCGGTGCGCTACGAGTCCGAGTTCCAGTTGCTTCACCATGTCCAATTGGCTCTCTGCCGCTTCAGTGGTTCGCTTCTGATATTCGGCCTTTTCAGCGTAGCGACTAATTTCAAACTCGGCACGAAATGTCTGGAACTTGACAATGTCGGCGCCGGCAGCGGCGGCGGCATCCACTAGCGCTAGTGCCCTCTCCAGCGAACCATTGTGATTGACACCAGCTTCGGCAATGATCAGGGTATCGGTCATGACTGTATGCTCAACTCCGCTTTACCGGGATGGAACTGGATCGTGTATTTGCGAAACGGTGCGCAATCAAAGCTAATCGTCGTTTTGAGATCAAAGTCGGTCATACTGGAAATTCTGGGTTGGAGCCCTGGGTAGAAGTGATCGAAAAGTTCGCGCAGCGAGACGCCCAGGCCGTGATCCAGTGTCTTGATGAACTGGTCATCGACATCCTGATCCGTCACTTCAATGAATTCGACGTTGTTTCGGTTCTCGTCTAAGATCTGCGCATACGCTCGCCAAGCAGCGCAGGATTCCATGGTGTCCCGAGACGAGTGAATCATGCGATATTGGACCGGACACAAGCTCGCACGTCGACGGGCATTCATATGCTTGGTCAGATCCCGGATCTCCCGGTGCCCCTCATCGAATAACCTGCCGTTCACCGTGGAGCCGGCGTTCCACGGCGTGATCGTATTTAGCAGCAATGTCGCTCTCAGATTTTCCACCTTTGTGATTATTTCAACACCCTCGTTGAAATGAATCTGCGCAGGATTGGCTTCTCCAGAAATGAAACGTCGGGTCCCTACTCCGACACCCAGGTAGCCGGAATTAGATACGATGGCGCTGATCGAGTTGGGCGCAAACTTGGCCACCAAGTGCGCAATATAGCCGCCATGGCCGGAACCGAACAGGACGATGTTGCGCAGCCAGATATCCAGCTTCCCATGCAAGAACAATCGACCCAACACCGGCAAGAAATCCATCGCCTGCAGCACACCGAAATTCTGATAGTCGCCATTTTTCGGGGCCAGTACACCGCCGATGGCCAGATCGGGAAGCTGGGCACCCAAATCGGCAATGCTCTTCTCGATGTCTTTCGGCAAAAATTCGGTCCCGTAGGCAGCGCACAGCGCTCTGATCCGCACCATGTTTGCCGGTGGAATTTTTATCTCTGCGCCAGTCGATAATCTGTTGGATACGCAGTGGTGTTCGACGGACACTACTGCCAGATGATAATGCTCTGCGATATGGGCTCTGAGCTTCCTTTGGTAATCGGTTGTTGCATCTTCGCCAAAACCGGCAATCAGAACCACCAGACCTTGAGCGGGACCAGAGCGGGGGGCCGTGCAATGATAGGTTAGGGGGCTGACGCGGGGAATTTCCAGTTCTATATCGTCCGGGCCGACCAGCGTTTCGCTCCATTCGATCAGGTCGGTCTCGCCTTCGACTATGGCGTCCACTTGCGCGTCGACAGCAGTAGTCTGCTGACGCCTGGACAATTCACTGACGATGCGCTTATCTTCGGCGCTCGCGCCTTCTAACGCGGTTAGACCAGAGAACAATTCCAGCGCTTTGTCATGGCGGCCGATGGAAAACCATACCTGGGCCAGCTCACGGATAATAGTCGGGACCGGGTTTCGCTCCACCGCCTCGGTAAGATATTTGATGGCCAGCGCATACTGAAAATTCCGCTGCGCAATCCTTGCCAGGATCACCCGCGCATTGACATTGGGTGGGTCTTGATCGAGTGCTCTCTGACACATTGCCTGGGCGATCGGCAGCGCCTCGTCGGCGCCTGACTGCAGTAGAGCGTAAGCCTCTTCGATTATGGGTTGTAAATCCATGACGGCCTTCTTAGTGGATCAATCTTGATGGTTTGTGGTGCGTCAGGCACCGGGAGTTGAGGGCTTGTTATCCTCAGCGATCACGTCATGAAATGATTTTTTCAAGTCAGGAAGCGGGGCCTTGAGCAGATTCATGATCTTGCGACTGGCATCACCGAATTCGTAGAGCGATTCAGTTGCATCGAGTTGCGCCCGGAAATCCGCAGACAGCCCTTGCCTAATGGCGATGGCGATCGATTCCGCATCTTCTCCGGCATCGATGATGGAGGCAGCCTTGAGCCGGCCTCGTTGACGATCGCCGATATTCACGACCGCTTTCTTGAGGGCGGGGGCCTCGGTGAGTCCGGAGGATGAGTTGCCGATCACGATATCCGCCAAGCGCATGAGGCTCAGGTATCGCTGCTGGCCGAGCGAGACGGCAGCGACGCGGCGAGCGGGATTCTCGCCCACGAAGGCATCAATGGCGCGGATGATGACGCGCCCGCCGTTGTCGGCATTTGGGTAGGTGAACACGATGCTGGCATCGGGGAATTCACCGAGCGCCTCCAGCAGTTGTTCGATGACCTGTTCTGAATCCGTGACACCCAGCGTCACCGGGTGATAGGTAACCAGAAATACTGGCGCGGAGAGTGATATGCCTAGATCACGTTCCAGCGCCTCACGGGCGAGCCAATCGATGCGGGAAAGATGGTCCAGCCCCGGTGCCCCGACCTTGAAAACACGTTTGGGCGACTCGCCCATCTGGATTACGCGCTGCCGGTACTTTTCGGCGGCAACGAAGTGCCAGTGCGCCATTTTGGTGATGGCGTGACGAATACCCTCGTCGTAGGCCCCTTCGGTCGTCTCGCCACCGTGTAAATGCGCAATTGGGATCATGGCGAACAGCGCCGCCTGTGCCGCGGCGAGGATTTCAAAGCGGTCGCCGAGCACGACAACGATGTCGGGCCGCAGGCGATCATAGACATCGGCAAAACCGATGACGCCAAGTCCTACCGATTTCGCCACACCCACCGGAGTGTCGGAGGAGAGCAGCATTTCGACCTTGGCGTCCAGGGTGAAGCCGTCTTGCTCGATGATGCGATAAGTCAGGCCGAACTCCGGCGAGAGGTGCATTCCGGTGGCAACGACCTGGAGCTGAAGGTCTGTGTCGGCCTGGATTTCCTTCATCAGCCAGTACAGCAGCCCATATTCGGCGCGGCTGCCGGTGACTATGCAGATCTTGCGCGGGTTCATGATGACGTTTTCTTTGGATAGTTTCGGGGCGGACCGTAGAGCCAGTCCAGGCCCACCCTTCTAACACATAAATCCTGGAGCACGCCACCGCCGACCCCGCCGCAGGAATAGGCCAGCAGCACGGCATCCTTATGAAAATGGATCGCCGGATAACAGAAACCCCGATGCCTGTCGGTTTCCAGGAGCTTTGCCTTTTTCCAGCTCTCCCCCTCGTCGCTGCTGATGGCGGCTACCAGCGGGGTTCGCCCCCAGCTCGACCGGTATGGTTTCCCCAGCTTCCATTTTGGGCGGTGATCGTTCCACACCGCCAGGAGGTCGCCGGTTGATGGTATGCGTTTCATGGAGAGCGCGGAGCAAGGCGACAGAAATTGCGATGGCTGCGGCGGCGACCAGCTCACGCCCTGATCCCGTGAAGTCGTTTCCCACTGGCGGCCGGTATCGGTCCGCGCCCAGGCGTAGAGGCTGCCGTCCTTGAGCTCCACCAGCCCGGGTTCCTGCATGCCCGAGCGGTTCTCGACCGGCAGGCCCCACCAGTCGTCGGACTCGGCCCAGGTCCGGCCGTCGTCGTCGGAGTGATAGAACAGCGCGATGGCGCGCCAGTCCCAGCCCTCAATGGCAGTCGTCTCGCCTTCGAGCTTCGGCCGGTGATAGGCGGCGGGAATGAGCAGCCGCCCGCTCTGCAGACGAACCACGCGGTCGTTGTTGACCACGAAATACCCCGGCGCCGGGATGCATCGCGTCGCCTCGCTCCAGCTGCGCCCTTCGTCGTCCGATGTCCGCAGGAACAGCCGGCAGTCGTGCAGATGGTTCTTCTTGAGATAGAACAGGCCGAGCCGCTGATCGTTCAGACGCAGCAGGGAGGGGCTCATGACATTGAAGCCACCTTCATTGTCCACCACCGCCCGGCTGCGTTTCGACCAGGTCAGCCCGCCGTCGCTTGAGGTCAGGGCGGAAATGGTGGCGGGGGCGTTGTCGCTCCAGCTGTTGCCGTAGTAACGGGTGTAGACGAACAGCAGCCGGCCATCAGCGAGGTCGATGAACGCGCCTTCGGAATTTCGCGGATTATTCTTCTTGTGCGGAAGCTGCAGGGTGATCTCGGACGGCATCGAGGCTTCTAATTCCATGCTGGTCGCGCCGTGATACCGAGATTGCTTCGCTGCGCTCGCAATGACATAAATAGGCGCAGTGTGATTTTCGGTTCCAAGGTCATAACAACACCCCTTCCTGGAATGCTACGTCGTGAATGGGCAGACGCATCAGGTTGGGTGCACAAAGCAGCACATCCACTTTTCGTCCGTGCATGACGCGCGACACCCGGGCGGCCATTTGCGCGGCCATGAGCGCGGGGTTCTCCACGGGATCCTGCACTTCGAGCATCAAGTCGAGATCGCCGCCGTGCGCGGCGTCATCGAGCCTGGAACCGAAAACGCGCACGCGGGATCGGCTTCCCGCTACCTGGTGGGCGAGTTGGCGAATGGCTTGTGTTTGGTCGTCGGTTAGGCGCATCGGGGGGGGCTATCAGTTACGATTCGTTAAGCTTCGCACTGCTGGGAATGTTGATCAGCCAGCATTACTGTGCCGTGCCGGCTTTCAGCTCAACGCCAGTTCAACATGCCGACCAGCACGGGTAGCTAGGGTTACCAGCATATCCAGGCTGAACTTTTCACGCTTCCCGCGTACCAGATCAGAGACGCGTGACTGACCAATGCCTAAATGTTCGGCGGCGTCGGCTTGAGTCCACCCCTTAGCTGCGATGGTTTCGCGGATACGTGCCATCAACTCGGCGCGCATCGCCAGAATGGTCGCATCTTCAGGCGAAAAGCCGAGGTCTGTAAAAACGTTGCCGCTGCTTTCTATCACGCGTTCCTTGCTCATAGCTCAGTCTCCAATCTGTCGATAACGTCGAGCGGCAAGTTCGATGTCTTCCTTGCGAGTCGCGTTCGTCTTCTTCTGGAAGGCGTGCAGAACGAATACCGCATCGTCGAATTTGGCCACATAGATCACGCGCCACTCGCCCAGAATATGCAGACGAATCTCGTAAGCTCCAGCGCCAACATTGAGCATTGGCTTGAAATGGGTCGGCATCAAGCCACGCTATACGGCATCCAGTTCAAAGCCGGCATCGCGCCGTGCTCCCGGTGGAAAATTGCGCAAATCGTCAAGACTGGAACCGATAAAGCGGAGCGCTTTCATGTGCGCCGATTATATCAATACTTCGATATACTATTCAAGTAGTTTGATATTTTAATAGCCCCGTGATTCTCGAAGTAGAATTCCAGCGCCTCCTGCATCGTGTGCGTGGGAATTTTCCTGCAGATGGCTTTGGCAATCATCGCACGTCACCCAACGCCGCGCTGCTGGGGATATTGATCAGCCGGGATTCGAGGTTTTCCGCAACGGTGAGGTCCATGCGCGGGCAAGCCGCGAACATCGGCAGTTTGTGCATCAATGTCCATGCCGGTCGGGTCATGATGCCGAGATGGTTGGTGGCATCCAGCAGGGCGTCGCGCTGTTCGCTGTCGGCCTGGTCGAGCAGCAGCACGTTCAGCCAGTAATTGCTCCGGGCAAAATCCGGCTCGGTGAACAAACGGATGCCGGCCAGTCCTGCGAAGGCTTTCGCGTAGCGGTGCGCGAGGTCGCGTTTGTTCTCTATGAAGGCCGGCAGCTGCTCCAGTTGCGCGCAGCCCAGCGCGGCATTGAGATTGGGCAGGCGGTAGTTGAAGCCGACCCGGTCGTGGATGAACGACCACTTGTGCGGCAGTCTGGCCGTGGTGGTGAGATGCTTGGCCAGCTTGCCCAGGTCCTCGTCGTTGGTCACGATGGCGCCGCCGCCGCCGGTGGTGACGACCTTGTTGCCGTTGAAGCTCAAGGCCGATACCCGGCCGAGGTTGCCGGTGTGCCGGCCTTTGTAGAAGGAACCGAGCGACTCGGCGGCGTCCTCGACCAGTTCCAGTTTGAAGCGGCCGCAAACCTCGACCAGCGGGTCGAGGTCGACCGGATGGCCGAAGGTGTGCATCGGCACCACGGCCTTGATCCGGCGTCCGGTGAGTTTGTTGAAGCAGCCCCCGACGCGGACCTCCGCGATGTCTTCCAGATAGTCGGCGAGTTTGGCGGGATCGAGCCCGAGCGTCTTCTCCTCGCTATCGACGAAATGGGGGATCGCGCCGCAGTAGCTGACGGCGTTGGCCGTGGCGATGAAGGTCAGGCTGGGCACCAGCACCTCGTCGCCCTGCTCCACGCCGACCAGCAGCAGGCAGACGTGCAGCGCCGCCGTGCCATTGACCACGGCGACGGCGCGCCCCGCCCCAACGTAGTCGGCGAGACCCTGCTCGAAGCGATCGACGTACTTGCCGGCGGACGATACCCAGCCGGTGTCCAGGCATTCCTTGAGGTAAGCCCATTCGTTGCCGGCAAAACTGGGCTCGTGCAGGGCGACGGATTTACCGTCTGACGGCAATACCGATTTAAGCGCGGCGAGGACTGCGGTCTGGTTGAAGTCGGGCATCGTGTTAGTGCGGTATGCTCAAAAATAGTCTATCGAGATGGTCATGACGACCGCGAGCGTTGCATCCGCCATCCATTTCACCAAGCGGCGCTCATCCGTTACGCGCAGCATCAGCAAGCGGATCGCGTCAGAAATAGACAAGCCCATTGCTTCCAGCGCTTCGGCAGCAGGCTCCTTGGTGGCTGTGTCAATGCGAACGCGAACATAGGTATCAGCGGTGCTCATGGCTATTCCCTCGAGCTGGTTCCTGGAATTCCAGGGTTGTAGTCGCAGCACGACTACAGATCAAGGGTGAAGTGGGTTTCATCAAGCCACCGATTTCATCACGAAGTCCGCCCGGATTTCGTCAAAGGGCACGATAAGCTTGCCGTCCGGGGTCTTCTCCACCATGCCGACCTCAATCATCGCCGAGGCGTCGTCATGTACCCGCTTGACGTCGCGGCCCAGGGCACGCGCCAAGGCACGCACACCCAAGGGCCCGGTTTTTTGCAGGCTTTCGATCAGTTCCCAGCGCTTTGGTGTCAGCACACGGAACAGCGCGGCGGGGGACTCGAAGTCGAAGTGCTCGCCCATGTATTCCCCGGTATTCCAGGCCGAAAGAAAGCCGGCGCGCACCGCCTTCAACGAGTCGCCTGCCTTGCGGATATGGATCGTTGCGGTTCTCATCGTCTTGTCCTCCTGTCATCGACCCCATGGAGAAAATCATCGATCAGCTTTTCCGGGCTCTCGAAGACGTAGTAGTCAGTCATCGAAGAATTGATGGGAAATTCCATAGGTGCTGTGCTTAATGCCAAATGCAATCTGGTTATACGCTGAAGCCTTTCGTGACGGGAGGCGGACATGAGGATCAAATACCGGGTTGATTTGACGGATGAAGAGCGCGAGCATCTGTTGGGGCTGATCAGCAAGGGCAAGCACGGAGCGCGGACGTTGGCGCGAGCGCGCATTTTGCTCAAGGCCAATGATGGCATGGCGGACGAAGCGGTTGCCGCGGTTTTGAATGTGGGGTACGCGACAGTCGGTCGGGTGCGGCAGCGATTTGTTGAAGAGGGACTGGAGCGGGCCCTGAGAGACGGCCCACACTTGGGAGCGAAACCGAAGCTGGATGAACGGCAATGTGCCCACCTGATCGCGGTGGCTTGTAGCGAAGCGCCTGAGGGCCATGACCACTGGACGTTGCGGCTCTTGGCCGGCAAGGTGGTGGAACTGGGCTTTGCCGAGTCGTACAGCCACGAAGCGGTGCGGCAGACGCTCAAAAAAACGACCTCAAGCCGTGGCAGAAGCGGATGTGGTGCATCCCCGAGGTCAGCGCCGAGTATGTAGCGGCGATGGAAGACGTGCTGGACTTGTACGAAGAACCTTACGACGAGAATCGACCGATGGTCTGTTTCGACGAAAGCCCCAAGCAGTTGATTGCCGAAGTACGCGAGCGCATCCCGGCGGCTCCCGGCCGGCTGGAGTGCTTCGACGTCGAGTACCAGCGCAATGGCGTGCGCGATCTGATGATGATCAGCGAACCGAAGCTTGGGCTGCGCAAGGTCTTGGTCACCGAGCGGCGTACCAAGATCGAGTTTGCCCAGACCATGAAACACGTCGTCGAGATGTACCCGGAAGCCGAGGTGATTCGCGTCGTACTGGACAATCTGAACACGCACAAGACCGCCTCGCTCTATGAGGCGTTCCCACCGGAGGAAGCCCGTGCCATCGCCAGAAAGCTGGATTTCCACTACACGCCGAAACATGGCAGTTGGCTCAATATGGCTGAAATGGAATTCTCTGTCCTCTCCCGTACCTGCCTGGCCGGGCGAGTTCCCAATGAAGAGACCTTGCGACGACGCGTCAATGCCAGCGTCGCTGAACGCAACGCCAAGCACCGGCCTATCAACTGGCGCTTTACGATTCGCGATGCTCGTAGCAAGCTTCATCGGCTTTACCCATCAACGGCAGCATGACTGACTACTAGGCGAAACCCATCGTCTTGCCAACCCCGGCACGATCACGCTGGAAATCATCGAGGTTCAATCTGGAAGCTATTTAGGCGAAGACGATATTGTCCGCTTTGATGATCATTACGGACGTAACAAATAAAGTCAATTTACGACGACATATCAGTTGCTCCACCGCGCTTCGCGCCACCCACGACGCATGAAACAGGCGTTAAATGTGCGTGCGGCGTCCGGCACAGAGGTCGGTTCGTACTTGGTGCGCACAGCCCGTATGTCAGTTGGACCCGCGGCCTCACGAGCACCCCGTACTGTCGCCTCGGGCCTTGCGCCCCTGAGCACGCATTTCAGAGTTCGATGACGTGGGCCGCACGCCGATGTCGCCGCGACACGGAGGCGATCATGGAAGTCATCTACCCGCGCTGCGCGGGACTGGACGTGCACAAGCAAACGGTGGTGGCCTGTGCGCGCATTGCCGGGAACGGCGCACCTGTGCAAGAGGTGCAGACGTTTCCCACGACCACCTCGGGCCTGCTGGCCTTGACCGACTGGCTGGAGAGCCAGCAGGTTGAACAGGTGGGCATGAAAGCCACCGGCGTGTATTGGAAGCCCGTGTGGCATGTGCTCGAAGGGCACTTCGAGTTGGTGCTGGCCAACGCCGCGCATGTGAAGAACGTACCCGGGCGCAAAACCGACGTCAATGATGCCATGTGGCTGGCCGATCTGCTCGCCCACGGCCTGATCCGCGCCAGCTTCGTGCCGCCGGTTCCCGTGCAGGAGTTGCGGGCGCTGACCCGCACGCGCAAGCAGTTCGTGCGCGAGCGCAGCGCCCATGTTCAACGCATCGAGAAGGTGCTTGAGGACGCCAACCTCAAGCTTAGCGTGGTGCTCAGCGACATCATGGGCAAGAGTGGTCGGGCCGTTCTCGATGCTATCGTCGGAGGACAGACCGATCCCGAACGGCTGCTCGCCTGTGTGAGCCTGCGCGTGAAAACGCCTCGTGCCGAGGTTCTCGAAGCCTTGCGCGGCAACATCCGGTCCCACCACCGTTTTATGCTCAAGCTGCACCTTGAGCACATCGATGCCCTGGACAGAGCGATCGCCACCATCGAGAAGGAGGTGGGCCTTGGGCTTGAGCCCTTTCGCGCTGCCGCCCGACTCATTGCCACCATGCCCGGCATGAGTGAGGTCGCCTCCCATGTTGTGATTGCCGAGATCGGCATCGATATGTCGCGCTTCCAGACACCGGGCCATTTGCTGTCCTGGGCTTGCCTGTGCCCGCGCAATGACGAGAGCGCCGGCAAACGCCGCAGCACCCGCCTGCGCCGTGGCGGACAGTGGCTCAAGACCACTCTGGTGCAGGCCGCCTGGTCCGCCGTGCGTGTCAAAGGCGGCTACCTGCAGGCCCTGTTCCACCGCCTGCGCGCACGTCGTGGCGCCAAGAAAGCCATCATCGCTGTCGCCGCTTCCATGCTCACCGCCGTCTGGCACATGCTGCGCGACGGCACCGAATGGCAAGACCTCGGCGCCGCTCACTTCGATCGCGCCGACGCACATAAGACCGCCACTCGCCTTATCCGCCGCCTTCAGCAGATCGGCTTTGCTGTGCAGATCCCTCCAGCCTAAGAGGGATTGTTTCATTTCAGCAAAGTAGTCCGCCAGCGGCTGCGCGGCTGCCTGGCCGAACATGTCGAACCATTCGCCCAAGTCGGCGACGACCAGGATTCCCACGGTGTTGATGCTATGGGCAAATCGGCTCGGATGTCGTACTGGCCTAGCTGACCGCGCAAGTCGATATGACGTCTCACTCATCGGGCCGCCTTTCAAAGAAAAAACAATCGGGCAAGATGGCCGGAGCAATGTAGTCGATGTCCTTGGCCGACACCCCGCAGGCGAAAAATGTGTCGCGCCAGTGACGTACCACATCCACGAGCCGATCGATCTCCCCACGCGCCTCATCCGCAGACAACCCGAAGCGGCCTGCCTGTGACAGTAGGTTGTAGATACTGGCGGTGCGACCGTAGTTGCCTATGGTTAGAGCCAGATCGCGCCGCTCCAGGCTAACCACGGGTGCGGGTAGCAAGTCGTAGGCTGGCGACAACCGCCATCCCTTCTGCCTACGCAGCATCGCATGGTTGCGCGGGTGATCGTCGTTGTTGGTTACGGCAGCGTTGAAGGCCATCCGCCTGAACAGTTCGGCACAATCGGCTTCGGGTTTGTCGGACCAGCGGCGCAGGTTGTCCGCTAATAGCGGGTAGGACCAGCATTCCCGGTCCAGATAGCTGTCGCCGCAATCAAGTACGGTCAGCCCACTGACGAGACCGAAGCGCAGATAGCCCTTGTCGGTGTAGTCCCGGTCGAAGCGCTGCAGCATGAGTACATCGCTCTCGCCAACAGTCTGCAACCGCGCCTGGGTGACGTTCAGGCCGCAACGTCGCGCAAGATAGAGCGTCGCGAATTCGATACGCTGAAGATTGCAGCGGTCATCTTTGGCGGGAAACTTGCCGAGCCAAAGATTTTGCGCGTCCTCAATCGTGGCTTTCGGTCGAGCACCACCCATGCTGGTGCCGGGATCGAGTTGTTCGAGCAGATGCGCGTCGACCTGCCTCCCCTCCTCGATCGCTTGCGTTGCCGCGATCAGGTCGGCAAGTTGGTGCGTGCGGTTGTACTGGCGCTTGGGCGCGGGCGGTTCGGCCTTCAGTCCGAAGCTCAGGTAGCCCGCCCCGTCCTGCGGACCATTCAGCAGATAGTCGATTTCTTGGAGGTCGGCTGCGCTGCGTTCGAGCTTGTGCTCGATCACGCGCCGCCCCCAGGCATCGGGGCCGGCGTCCCGTACTGCCCCTGGAATGCCTTTGAGCTGGGTGAACTCGAAGACCTTTTTCGCCAGGGGCAACTGGAACGGATCGAGTGCGACCGCCTCTTGCCGCTGAAGGTAGCGGTCGCCATAGCGAAAGCGCCCGATCTGCGTACCGTCGGGCAGCGTCTGCACCCTGAGCAGCGCCGCCGTTACCGTCTCCAGCGTACCGGGGAGTTGGATGTAGACATAGGCTTCGCGCTCAGAAGTCATAGTCGTCGCTAGCCTTCCTGGGCTTGCCTGCCCGCGTGGGGCGGCGAGAAGCTTCGAGCGCTTTGCCGTGCAGATCGGTGTCAGGATCAGCGACGGCGTCCAGTGACCTGTCTAGGCCTAGCGCCCAAAGGACGGTGAAGCACACGCCGACCGACGTGCCTGACTTGCCAAGTTCCAGCGCGGTGAGGGTGTTGCGGTTGATGCCAGCCTTGCCGGCGAGATCGACGACTGACCAGCCACGCCGAATCCGTGCGACCCGGATGCGTTGGCCCAGTTGGGCGACCCGCTCGGTGGCTTGCATCGGCATCACGAATTTGCTCATAGGACTAGGCATTACTCCCATTAAATGCCTTTTATATTAGGCGAAAGTCACAAACAACGCAAGCGTTACAAGGCAACAAAAGCTCGTCTAAGTAGGCAGAAATGTCAATAATGCACGATATTTTAGGCATAATACAATCGGGTCTCGCATATCGACCATGCGAATCGACGCGTCGGCAAAAAAGTGGCTTTGGCATGACGGCACGCGGCATTGGCTAGGACACTCAGGTAGCTAGCTGACTACCGCCACTCTTCAAAATCCAGGAACGTACCGAACCGTTCGCGGGCCCCTTTGCTGGCCTCTTCAAAAAACCAATTCGTAAGCGCGGTGTGTCTATCGATGTGCGCGTTCCCGTATTCCATCCCGCAGCGGCTCAGCAAACCGCGGGTAGTCAAAAATCCGAACCCCCTTGGCGTTCAAAAAGCTCGTCATTCCCGCCGCGTAGCAAATACCCGGCAGCGTTCCCGTAATCACTATCCGGTCATAGCAGGACAGCACTCCTGCCAACCTGTCTCTGTACCGATCCGTCAGCATCCCGGTCATGATGGCCTCCCCTTCACTCGCCGCATACCGATTACTTTAACCTGTTTGGTTCCGGCTTCGCCGGCTTAGGATGCACACATACAACTGGTGCCATGAAAAATACCATGTGCATCATTGTATTCCGCCTATGACGGAAGAGATCATGCAACGACCACCCGGATCACCGGAGGAGTCGAACCGTGAAGCGCTCCCCATCCTCAATAAGTTGCGGTTCCGTTCCATTGTGTTCCCGCATGCATTTAACAATTTTCCGAGGAACG
>JAJZRT010000034.1:10637-13147 GCA_021802595.1 Pseudomonadota bacterium | reverse complement strand
GGCGCGAACTTATCGCCGCGAGGCGGAGCGCCTGCTGCTCTGGGCCGTGCTGGAGCGCCGGCGGGCACTTTCCAGCCTGACAGTCGAGGACGCCGCCGCCTACCACGCCTGGCTCGCCGCCCTGGGGCGCACCGCAGCGTCCGCGTGGCCTTGGCGGCACGCGCAAGCCGAATGGATGTCCCCTCGCAACACGCCACGCTGGTCCGAGCGGTGGCGTCCTTTCGAGAAGCCTCTGTCGGTGCGTAGCCAGCTGCAGGCCTACACCATCCTCAAAGCCATGTTCGAATGGCTCACCAAAGTGCGCTACCTGGACGGCAACCCCTGGGACGGGGTGCCGCCGCCCAAGGCCTCGACGGACAACGACGCCCCGCCCCCGGATCTGGAACTCACCCATGCATTAACCCGCGCCCAGTGGGCGTACGTCGTGCAGCACCTGGACACGCTCGCGCCAGGAGAGGCGACCCGCCGCCTGCGCTTCGTGCTGCTTTTCGCCTATGCCACGGGTCTGCGCCTGTCCGAGCTGGTCGACGCCCGCTGCGGCCGTCTGTATTGCATGGCGCTCAAACACGAACTGGGAACACGCTGGATGCTCAAGGTGCTGGGCAAGGGCGGCAAGTGGCGCGTGGTGCCCATGCCACCGGGCGTCATGGACGCGCTGCGCGTCTATTTGACCGCGCGCGGCCTGGATCCCGAGCCCCTGAAAAACCCTGCCGAGACGCCTCTAATTACCCGCCTCGACGCCAATAAAGAGGCGGGCTTCCTCAGCCCCTCCATGCTCTACAAGCTTCTGAAGATGTTTTTTGCGCAGGTGTCCGGGGCATTGGCGGCCCAGGGCCACCCTGACGATGCCGAAACGGTGAAAAAGGCGACGACCCACTGGCTGCGCCATACTCGCGGCTCACACTCCGCGGAAACCATGCCCGTGAACCTGTTACAAAACCTCCTGGGCCACGCGAGCCTGGCCACCACCACGATATACACCTCCGCCGATGAGGAAACCCTTTATTCCCTGCTGGAACAGGATTTGAGCAACGGCCTTGCGCATCGCCCGGCTACAGGGTTTTAACGAAGCGCTTGTCGAACGGCCAATCGTAGTTGGCCACGATCTGGCCTTTTCCAGCGTCAGGATGTGACGGATTGAATAGATAATTCGCGCTTTCCGGCACCAGGACACTGGACACCTGGAGAAGCAGGCTACCACCCTCTTTGAGCCACTCGTCGCCAATCTCCCGGGAAACAGACTCATCGCGCGAGATCTCGGCCACCGCAGTCAAACTGGGCTGATCTTCAAACGCGACCTTGAGGAGCTTGTACGTGTCAGGCAGGTCGTCAATCGAGTCGATTTCCAGATGGACGAGCGTCTCGATGAGCGCCAAGGCAGGGTGTTCGGAAAGGTACACGACAGGGCGGCCGATGCTGTGCCAGCGCCCAGTGCGTTTCATTCCTCCCAGACCCTGCAGGTCAGCGTAGTTGCTGACTCGCCAGAGAATCAAGCGAAATAGCCTTCGTCGAGCCTACCGAGCAAGTCCTCGACCATCCGGGCGCCGGGCTCATTGTCGAGAACATCCAGAGGAGATTTTCCGTCCAGGGCCTTCAAGGGTTTGTGCAGCCACCTCAAACCTTTGTCGTGATTACCAAACACTTGGTCAGCCAACGAAATGATGCGCGCGACACGGTAGGCCCGTTCACTCTCCGTCGGCGACAGCGGTTCACCCTTGGTCGCCCGGTGCTGGAGGGTGCGCGGCGGGACAATCATGTTTCGATAACTGGCATCGACCCCGGCGTTCTTCAGGTTCTCCATCACGGACAGGGGCAGGCCTTTCCGAATCATGCGAGAAACAGTCAAGTACCCCTGGAGCGTGTTGTTCAACTCCTCGACACCATCGGTAATATCGAGGAGCGAGACTACAGTCCAAGCGTGGTGACCCTCACCCTCTTCGTTCCGAACCACATGACGGGAGACGCCCGCAGCCTTTTCTCTGGTGGAAGGCGTAATCTTTACAGGGGTGAACGTATGGCCCCCAGCGGACCCGCCCTTTTTCGCGGGCACCCGACCTCGGGCTCGGGGTTTTGCAGGTTTTGGGGTGCCAGTTGGTGCGATGCCTTTCGTCATTGCGTACTCCTTGTCGCGCAATTTGCACTAACATCATCGGCAATTTGCGCGTAAGGGTCAAGGCCCTTGAAACGCGAACAGGAGGGATACTGCCCTTCTTCTAAGTACGTGATTAACGAATTAGCACGGATCTACGCTTAGATTGCGGACGATATCAGCCATGACGCATCGTCATCCTCGCAACGAGCTTGCCAAGGTTTTATAGCAAAGTTAACATGGGTTAACAAATAACCGTAACGAACGCATATTTTGTTATAAACATGGACCCCAAGCGTAATCCCTTCGCCCCCGGCGCCGGCGCGCCTCCTCCGGAATTGGCGGGCCGGGACGACGTCATCGAGCGGGCGGCGGTGGCGTTGTACCGCATCGGAAGCGGGCGCGCGGCGCGCAGCATGGT
>JAJZRT010000034.1:0-10627 GCA_021802595.1 Pseudomonadota bacterium | reverse complement strand
ATGGTTCTCTATGGGTTACGGGGCGTGGGCAAGACCGTGGTGTTGCAGCGCATCCGCCTGGCCTCCGAGCAGCAGGGGGTCGTCCCGGTGTCCATCGAGGCGCCCGAAGACCGTTCGCTGCCCGCCTCCCTGGGCCCCGCCCTGCGTGCCGCCCTGATTCGCATGAGCAAGGCGCAGGCGGCCAAAAAGGCTCTGAAGAAGGGACTTGGCGCCCTGGCCAGCTTCGTGCGGGCGGCCAAGGTCAAGTATGGCGATGTGGAGTTGAATATCGATTTCGACAGCGATCCGGGGGTTGCCGACAGCGGCGACCTGGAGGCTGACCTGACGGATCTCCTGACGGCAATCGGGGAATCCGCGGCTGAGCGCAAGACCGTGGTGGCGCTATTCATCGACGAACTGCAATACATCCCGGAAGAGCAATTGGCCGCCTTGATCACGGCCTTGCACCGCGCCAGTCAGCGCCAGCTGCCGATCACCCTGGTCGCAGCCGGCTTGCCGCAGTTGCTTGGCCAGATGGGGCGGGCAAAATCCTATGCGGAGCGGCTATTCGAATTCGTGCCGCTGGGGCCATTGGATGCGGCATCGGCCCGTCAGGCCCTATGCGTCCCTGCGGAACACGAAGGTGTCCAATTCACCGACGCGGCAGTCGATGAAATCCTGGCGCGCACGCAGGGCTATCCCTATTTCCTGCAGGAGTGGGGTCGGCATGCCTGGAGCGAGGCGGATCACTCGCCGATCACCCTGGTCGATGCGCGGCGCGCCAACGAGGTGGCCTTGGCGGAACTGGATGCAAGTTTCTTCAGAGTGCGCTTCGATCGTCTTACGCAAGGAGAAAAGCAGTATCTGCGCGCCATGGCCGAACTAGGTGCGGGACCGCATCGCTCTGGCGACATCGCCACGCTGCTGGGTAAGAAGATCTCGGCGGTGGCCCCTATACGGGCCAGGTTGATCGGTAAAGGGATGATCTATAGTCCTTCCCATGGCGACACGGCCTTCACCGTGCCCCTATTCGACGGGTTCATGCGCAGGATCATGCCCGCCTTCGCCGTGTCGTCGTGAATAGCATCGAACAGATCGAGAAGCGAACCCAGGGCCGTGTCGTCACTCTGTTCCGCAATCGGCGGCTGAGATACGACTGCCTGAGCCGTCACAGGGTTGGCCACGATGCCGGGTTCAAAACCTATCGCAACGCAGGCTGGAAATCAGGCTCCGTCCTACCGCTGCTGGACAACTCTCCTGTCCACCGCGCACGCCCGGTGGACAGCCCTGCGGGACCGCGAGTTGTCCACAGCCTTGCGCCCTACGCCGAGGATAACCCGGTGGGTTACCCTCGGCGCCCGGGCACCGACGAGGGTTTGAGATAAATCAGCTTGCTCACGGCCAGAGCCCCTGCTAAGCTGTTACCAGTAACGGATTAGCAGGAAAGTTACCATGGCCACACCAGTTAAAGATCGCCAAGCCGCCTTCAAGGCGCGCATGAGGGCGCGAGGCCTGCGTCAAATCACCTTGTGGCTCACCGATGAGCAACAGCAAACCTTGCAAAACCTCCGGGCGGAGGCACCGGGTCAGCTGGCGGACCGGGAACTGGCGCTCGCCCGCCGGGCGGCCGACCTCGACGCCCGCGAACAGGCGCTGCTGGCACGCGAGGTGGCCTGCAAAGAAGCACGAACGCGCCCGCCTAAGACGCCAAAGAGGACGCCCTCCACGCCGATCTCACACCATGACCGAGTCGAAAAGCTGGTGGAATCCTTCACCACCCGCCCCGACTGGAAAACCGGGGCACGGGTCAAGATCGACCATTCATGGACGGCCGAGGAGCAGGCCAAGGCGATGAGCCTGATTTCACGTCAAACCCAAACCGCGAAATCCATCATTCGGGATCTCCTGAAAGCCTATGGGGATCAAGCGCTGCTCAGCGCCACCGAGACATTGCATTTGGATGAGGCGGCCCATATCTTGGCCGACTTGGGCCAGGCGGCAGGCGCCGCCAAGGATAGGGTGAACTCAAGCGCCAAGCGGCTCAAGGCCGAAGAGGAGGCCCGTCGCCAAGCAGCGGCACAGGCCAGGAAATCCTTCCTCCCGAATCTGTCGGCCACGGATGCCGTGCTGTTGGCCTACCACTTGCGCCACGATGGCCTTTTATCCTACGAGATAGGAAAACTGCGCACTGCCCGGGCGGGCGATGACGTGGAATACTATGTCGAGACGCTCATTCGCGACATGCTGGCCTACAGCGATGACGACATCGTAAGCGCCGTGAGGTCCGGGATGACCGCCGCAGCGGCGGCGCAGGAATTTGTCCTCCGTTTCGAGGCGGCCAAGGCGGCGCTTATGGAGCGCCATGGCGAACTGGTACGCCACGTCACCACCTGCGTGATGGCCGCCCGCCTGGCGAAAACCAACCAACAAGCAACGAACAAAGGAGGCACCCGATGACTGGAAACGTGATTCCCCTGGGACGCATCAACTGCCCGGTGGGCGCCTATGCGAAGCACCGCGTCCACGGATTTTGCAAGATACTCGAGGTGCGGCGCGAGCACCGCCTAGTCGGCTACGACGAGCACCTGCCCGACGATACGCCCGACGTGGACGACCTGCCGGAGGAGGTGCAAGCAGACGAGGTCTTGTTCTCGGAGAAGATCGTCTGGCACGAGGCCTGGGTGCCGGTGGCGGAACTCTCTGAACTTAACCCCCGCGCGGACCTGTATGAGGGCCCGCGCAACATCCTCCCCTTTCGGCCACGCGACGGCGCTTGATTTATTCGCGCATTGTGGTATAGGCTTGGCACAGTTTTGGATGGCTACCTAAGCCCCCGTGCGGTCAGGGAATGACCGCGCCCTTTGCCTGACAAGGCGCCCTTTCGGAAACCAGTGAATCCCTGAGACTGGTTCGGTCGCAAGACCCGGGATACAGTCGATGTTCATAACCCCAGAGGGGAGTTTGCTCCCCTCGTATCGGGACAGCACTCCCCTTTTTTATTTTGAAAAGGAGAGTGCATATGAAGAAGAACATTGAACATGCGCTGTTGCTGAGTCTGGCGAGCGAGCTGAAGAAGCTCTCCTATGCTTCTGGCGCGGTGTTGGCGGCCAATCACGTGTTCGGCTGGTTCGACAACACCAAGGCTTCGTTTGGTATGGCGGCCGCTTGGTTTCTGGCGATGCAACTCGTTGCGCTATACCTGGTCTACAAAGCTACGGAAGCACTTGATGCAGCCAAAAAGGAAGCCGAAGGGCCGGGTCTGGATAGCGGTTAATCCGGGAGAGGTGGAATTAATGGGCGTATTTCATATACTTGCAGTATTGATGGAGACGAATCATGTCCACTTTTGTCGCAATTAACCTGATGTTTCTCGCCATGGCAGGCGGATTGGTGCTGATGGCGGCCGTAGTGATGTATCTCGGCAGAGATAAGCCACAGGAAAGAAAGAAGCGTCATGCCACATCAGCCGAAGCTGACGATGCGCATGGCAGACACATCACCGCGCAGTAGTTCCCCCCAAGCCCTTCGGGGCTTTTCTCGAACGCGCCATCCCGCGCTGGAGAAAGGCCACCGGCCTTAACGATGTTACACCCCGGCTGAGGTTCAGCCCGATCGATGCACGTTACGCATCGCCCTTGGAAACCAGTGAATCCCTGAGACTGGTTCGGTCGCAAGGCCCGGGATACAGTCGCAGTACCTACCACCCCATGGGGAGCATCAACTCCCTACGGGGGGATGGTCTCCCTTTTTTTCTTTATTGAATGGAGATCATCATGCAAACCCAAGCCCAAACCAAAGCTTTTTTCGACCTGCACACCGAAGGCGTCGGTTATCTTGACCGGATCCGCTTGGTGAAGCCGAAGAAAGGCGAGGCGTTCATGGCCTGCACCATAGCCGCCATGCGTGGCGACTCGGACGACGTGAACTACACGAAGTTCGATTGCCGCGTGAGTGGCGCCGAAGCGAAGAAGTGGGTTGACCTGCTTGCACCGGCCGTGGCCGATGACAAGAAAAAGGTCATCGTCGGCTTCAAGATCGGCGACATCTATGCGGAACAGTTCACCTATGAAAATGGGGAACGTCGTGGCCAAACAGGCGTAACCATCAAAGGGCGTCTGCTGAAAGTAAAGTTTGCCAAGGTCGATGGCGAGCCCGTGACGCTGCCAGTGAGCGATGCCGAAGTCGTGGCATCATGAACTGGCTCAAGCACAAGGTGTTCCGCTCGTTGAACGCGGAGCAAGCCAAGCATTTGGCGGAAACGGCCCGGCTTATTGCCACGGCACAATTCGCTTATGTCGGCTATACTGCGCTGCACGCGAGAGATATTGTTGGTACGCTCATTTCCCTGGTTTTCTTTGCGGAAATGGAGTGGGCAGCAGTAATTCTTTTGAGGAGTACGGAATGATGGACTACACGCCTTTATGGATTGCCCTGAGTATTTTGTCGGTACTCTTGTGGGGAGTGTATTTCATATTCGTCCGCGGGCCCGACCAGCGCCACGATAAGCACTAGTATGATGTCGATTGATTATTCGTTTCTTTGGGTAATCTTCGGTCTGTCCTTGGTCGGCTGGGCGGTGTATTTCATATTCGTCCGCGGCCACGGCAAGCATCACGAGAAGCCCTAGGTCAAAACCCTACCCCTCTTCGGAGGGGTTTTTCCCAAGCCCGGCAAATCCAGGCTTCGGAAAAACAGTTTGTTCCAGCGTTTGTGTGTTCGCTGCTAATCAAACACACGCCCTTGCCCTTGTGGCATGCAACCAGTGAATCCCTGAAACTGGTACGGCTTCGGCCCGGGATACCGTTGTTCACCTGGAACTCCCTGAGAGCTGACTCTAACCCAGTCGCCACAGTGTCTAAACCGCTCTGTTGCCTCTCATAGCGCCCAGCAGTAGCTGCAGGCTGAACACCTGCCGCACAGTAGTACCTCATAGCCCCCTCTGACTTCGGTCATGGGGCTATTCCTTTTCTACCCCATGGGGAGTTCGCTCCCTACTGGGATCGTGCGCTCCCCCTTTTGACATCCAAAGGAGGAGCACGATGGACAAGGATTTCTGGAAGGGTTTTTTGAATTTCCTCGATGACGCTGCGATCTCGGAAATCGAGAAGCGCCTTCAGGACACACGTAGCCTATTGGCGCTGGGGATCAAGAATCCAGACGTGCGGGCCGATGCTAACCGGATCGTTCGCTTTCTGGAGCAGGAGTTGCTGCTGCGTCAGTCACGCCACAATTAACCAACTGCAGGGTGCTGTTAGCCGGTGTGGTCAGCCTGCGCAAAAGCGCTTGTGACTCATCGCGATCAGACAGCCAGATGGCGCGCAGCGCCTTTTCTTCCAATTGGTATCGCCCCCCCTCGATGACCTCGAATGGGGCCTTATCGTTCTGAGTCGCCATTGCGGCCTTCTCCGTCTAAAACGGCCAAAGTAGCACGATGGGCCAACCGCTCTTCGATCTGACGCATGCGCACCAGGGCTTCTTGATCGTGGAAGCAGATGCCTTTGAATAAGCACCACCGCGCTTCCGCGCGCAGCCGCTCCTGCTGCCCGGAGATAACTTCAAAGGGTTTATCGGTGGTTGCGTTCATTTCGGTTGCCTTGTTTCAAGCATCGCCCGACAGCGAGCGTTGCAACCAGTTTGACATAACGTCTGAAGTTTTCAACCCCGAGGGGACACCCATCCCCGCCGGGACAATGGTGCCCCTCTTTTCACTCTCGAAAGGAGCAAACCATGTCTGTACGTGTTCACGGAACCCTCACCGTCAAGGAAATCAAGGGCGCCAAGGGTCGATTTTGTGTCGGGGATCTCGCCACCGATCTGGGAGATTTCAAAGTCAAGGAACCCATCCTGGACCAGTTCGAGGAAGGCCGCTACGAAGGGGAGTTTCTCATCGAGCGGCTTTACCTCAGTTCTTACGTCTGGCGCGGCAGGTCAGCAACGGACATACGCGCGGTGGTCTCGGAGATTTTCCTGGATACCGTAGATGAGGGCAGGATCGATGACGCACCATCCGAGCCGGACCCGATCTCCACAGACGTCGCCACAGGCAAGAGGGTCGACGCCGAACCTGTGGCAGCGACCCAGGTCGACACGACCCCGCAGGATCCGGCAATTGCCGAACTTGCGGGAGTGTTCGGTGCGGAGATCGCCCCCCTTGTGCTTGCTGGCAAAGAAGTGAAGCTGGACCCAACCATCGATCGTGCCCAGTTCCGCATCCAGCGTGACAAGCTCAAGGAATGTGGCTATCGCTTCGACGCGAAAACCCAGGCCTGGATGGCTGGAGAGGTCAACGCTTAGTGAAGCTGGCGCCCACGGCACCCCTGCGTGCCCAGGGCGCCTCTCAAGAAGGAGATGACCATGCAAGACACGTTTATCAGGGCGGAAGAGGTTATCCGTCGGCTGGGCGATTGTGGAAGCGGCAGTGCTTTGGCGCGGTTAATTTCCGCTCTGGCTCGCCCCTGGGATGTCAAGTTCGCATTCAACGAGTTGGAGGTGCTTGACATCGAGAACCGCAAACTGGCAACTGATCTGATCGCTGATTGGCTGTCGGGGTCTCACACCTATGGCGACTGGGCGCGTTTGGAGGCCCTTGCGCGCGAGTGTTCCAACCTCATAGATATCAAGGAGGATTCCAGTGAATAGATATGGTCTGCTGGCTGCAGCGTTCTTGGGGCGGCAACTTCCCCTCAAGGTGCTCCACGCCAATGATCGGTTTTACATTGGCACGGAGGATGAAGATGGGCCGTGCAGCCGTGAATCGCAAGAATACTGGCCGACCCGTGGTGCCGCGGAAGCTGCGCTATCGGGCGGTCAATGGACACAGAAAGAATCATCGTAATGTTCTTGAGCCCGCATGGCGGGCTTTTCCATGGCGGATGCCATCGGAAAGCCCGTCGGGGCTTGTAGACAACTGGGTAGCGGCAGCCCACATGCCGCGGCTTTGCGCTTGGAGCGCGAATAGTAGGCGCCCAGATCCCCGCGTGCGGGCGCCCCGAGTAATCTCGGACGGGGATGCCGTTGAATCGAATGCACAACAGTCTCCCCTTGAACCCCTCGGGGTTCGCCAGGCGCCTTTGATCGAGGGCTTCCGGCCAACCCGTTTCACCCTGGTTGAGGTTCAACCCGACCGATGCGCGTCAAGCATCACTTTTGACATCGGTGAATCCCTGGAACCGATAGGCTTGCAAGAGCCCGGGATACCGTCGTTTCACTCAACCCCACGGGGAGTTCATGCTCCCCACCGGGGATCGTGCGCTCCTCTTTTGCCCGAAGGAGTACGCCATGAAACAGAATCGGTATGAAACCAACGACGCTCTCGTCACGCGAATCATGAATTTTTGTCCATACGGAGCACTGTCACAGGCATTCATCATCGAGGCCATTGCCCGCTATGCGGATCTGATCGCCGATGAAAAAACCGTCATTCCAGACACCCCATTGATGCGCGGGGCCGCCTGGAAATGTACGGGGCAGTGGGTCAAGTCCGAACTCGACAAGCATCTTGGCAAAGATGAGGTCTCTCGCGATGTCGGCCGCCAAGGTTGAAAGCGAGACCTTCCTGGTCGCGGCCGAGAAGTGGCTGGTTGCGTCAAAGGCTTGCTCAGTTCATCTGGCCGTCGAGCATAAAGGCGCTGGTCCGATCAAGGTGATGACCTTCAAGCACGAGGCCTTCCTGTATACCGTATTTTCGGTGCATTACCGACCATACGGGATGCAGAAGGCTGAGGTAGAAGCTTGGCGGCTGGTCCCGGAGTCCCTCTATTCGGGAGACGCCACCCAGATCTATCACGACAAAGTGGCGATCGAGGCCGGACTGCGCCCGCGAGGGGATCACACTGGCCTTGTCGTCCTTGTCCGCGGCAAGCGGATGGTCTGCGCGCAGCGGGCCTGGTTCCACCAGGATCTGCCCGCTGCCATGCCACTGACTCAGGCTGAGGCCGAAGCACACGACCGCAGCGAGTCTGGCCACGGCTGGCGCGCGCTATGGTACGCAGGCATCACCCCTACCTGGCATACGTTGCAAGGACACCCGGTGGCACGGTACTGCTGCCACCGCACCCTGGGTGAGGCTCACTCCGTGCTGTTCTGGCGGCATGAGTCGCGCATTGAGGAGATGTCCATCGACGATGGCGTAATGCTGTATCCGTCCCTCGGAATCACCGCGCAGCGTGATGTCATTACCTCGGAAGGCGGCCAGATGGCTCTCTTCTGATTCGTTCTCACCACCACCCGACGGGGAGCCCAACCCCGCCGGGGCATGGGTTCCCCTTTTTCATAGAAAGGAATTCCCCATGCCTACTGTTACACAGATGTCAGACCAGGCTTTGCTGGCACTCGTTGTCGGCAGCTCGAACGTCGCGGAAAACCTCCTGGAGGAAAACCGCTCGCTAACCAATTTACTGTGCGCATCGTCATATAGCGACGAATGCTATCGGGTCGCGGAACCTGCCAGTCCGTCAGGCTGGTCAGATGCTCACCTGAAGCTGAACGCCGCACGCGAATTGGTAAGGCGCGGACTGGAGGAAGGTTTGCAAGCCCGCGATTGTTTCTCATCGCCCGGAGCTGTGCGCGATTATCTGCGTACGGCAATTGCTCCACTCCAGCATGAAGTGTTCTACGTTCTTTATCTGGATACGCAGCATCGGCTGATTGCGGCCCGGGAAGAATTTCGCGGCACGCTCACGCAGACCCCGGTCTACCCCCGTGAGATCGTCAAGCGCGCTCTTTCGTATAACACGTGCAGCTGCGTGGTTCTGGCCCACAACCATCCATCGTGCGTAGGAGAACCGAGCCACGCCGACAAAGTGTTGACCCAACAGTTGAAAAGCGCCCTTGCCCTGGTGGATATCCGGGTGTTGGACCATTTCATTGTGGCAGGGCCACGCGTCACATCGATGGCCGAACTTGGCCTGATCTAGGCACCACCCAATGGGCCGTATCCCTGCTTTTGCTCGGATGCGGCCCTCTCTTTTACACATCAGAAGGAGTATGCAATTGATAGTAAACGTACCCATGACCCTGCAGGATATGAATTCTCTACGCAAGGTGGTCGACATGGCCATCTCTCATGTCCTAGACATCGAGAGCGGCTTGGCGGACGGGATATACGAGGAATCAGAAAACTTCGACTTACCCATCAAGCAGGCCGCAGTAGCCAACATCGAAAGCGTGCTTGGTCAGCTGGAATCATCACTGAAGGAGGAATCTCATGGAAATTGAAATGAAGTACCGGTGCAATGAATGCGGCGACCTCCATGACTTCGAGGAGGACGCCCATGACTGTTGCCGTCCCACCGTCACTGAAGTTTATCTGTGCCCTGATTGCGGCGAGATGCATGGAAACGAGTACGACGCGCGTTCGTGCTGCACCCCGGACGATGTTGATCCGCTGCGCGCCACCATGGTCACGGCGGCGCAGCGGGAAGCCACCGGGCAGGAACGCCTTTTCTAGATAGGCCGGTTCGGCCGCTCTGTTCATCAACCCCACTGGGGCACACCCCCATGGGGCGTGCCCCATCATCATCAATAGGAGCACATCATCATGAACAAGACCAGTACGACCTGCGGCAGCATTCTTGCGTTCGAGGACCGTGGCCCTTGGGGCCGCGCTTCCTGGCGCGGAAACTGTTCTGGCCATGTTTACCAATCGCTGTTTGCGCATTACCAGCCGGCGATCTTTGTCGATCCCATGGTTGGGTCAGGCACCAGCGTCGAAGTTGCCCGGGAGCTGGGCATCGAGGCCTATGGCCTGGATTTGCATAGCGGGTTCAACATCCTGCGTGATTCGATATTGCGGCATGTAGGCAAGGAGGCCGATCTGGTGTTTTCCCATCCACCCTATCACGACATGATCGTGTATTCGGGGGAGGTGTGGGGCAGCCAGGGGCACCCGGATGACCTGTCGCGGTGCGCCGACGACGAGGACTTTCTCGAAAAACTCACCTGTGCGCTCCTGAATCAGCGCGAGGCCACCCGCCCTGGCGGCATGTATGGCCTGCTGATCGGCGATCTGCGTCGTAGCGGAAAATATTCGTCCTACCAGGCCGAGTGCATCGCGCGGATGCCACGTGACGAGTTAGCGGCGGTCATGATCAAAGCGCAAATCAACTGCGCTTCGGACAGGACGAGCAATCACCGCCTGCGGCATCCCAGGATTTCGCATGAGTACATCCTGCTGTGGGAAAAGCCCCGCCGGATCATGTCCATCCTGTCTGATCTGGCTGCCGCCGTCGAACGTCACACTGGCCGTGCACGCTCCACTTGGCGTGCTTGTGTGCGATTGGCCATGCTCTCTCTTGGTGGACATGCCACACTCGCAGTCTTGTACCGGCGCATCGCCCAGGACGCTCCCGAGCGCCTTGCGGCTAATCGGAACTGGCAAGCGAAAGTGCGGCAAGTTCTGCAACAGGACGACTCGTTCGAGGCGACCGCCAAGGGCCATTGGGCTCTTCGTACTGCGGCGTGACGGAGGGGTGGCCATGGCTTTTGCGAAACCCTACCTCCGCCGCTGTGCCAAGTGTGGCCAGTTGTACCGCACCGATGTGCCGGGGGCGCGGTGGACGAACCCAAAAGGCAATCCGCGCTACGTTCATCCGGGGTGCGAACTGCCTAAGCGTTCCTGGACACCAGCACCCTGACGGCATATAGTGAA
>JAJZRT010000033.1 GCA_021802595.1 Pseudomonadota bacterium | reverse complement strand
CAGCCAGGCGCGCAGATCGCTGCCCGGCTGCCACAGGTCGAGCTTGCCCAGCGCGCGCTCGAGCGTGTCCTGCACCAGGTCGTCGGCGCGCGCGGCATCGCCCGTCAGCGCCCGGGCGTAGCGGCGCAGGCGGGGCAGATGCTCGACCAGATCCGGCTTAGGGCCTGGCCGCATGCCACACGTTCTTGACGCCATCGCCAGTGGTATCGCCCGGCTTCTGGTCCTTGGCCCAGCGATACAGCGGCTTGCCCTTGTAGGCCCACTGCCGGCTGCCGTCGTCGCGGGTGACGATGCTGTAGTCGCCGCTCGCCTGGTCGCCGGCGGCGGCCATCAGCGGCGGCCAGTTCGTCGCGCAATCGCCGTTGCAGGCGCTCTTGCCGGCACCGGCGGCATCCTTGTCGAACACATACAGCGTCATGCCGGCGGAGTCGGTCAGCACGCCCGATCGCGTGTTCGCCGGCGCAGCGACGTAGGGCGTGGCACAGGCGGCGAGCAGGGCGAGGCCCGCCAGGGTGGAGGTCAGCGCGATTTTCATGGGAGGTCCTTTTCGTGAATGGAGGGAACGCAGTCGGCCTGCAGGGACGTAAACACCGGCGCGTCCCGGTTTATTCCTCCGCACTGAAAAATTTTTCTCCCGCCCCGGCCAGCCCCCGCATTATCCGGCGTCGCAACAGGAATCGCCCACCATCCTGGCGATTACTGGCTATACCAAGGAAGCGCACGCAGGGAGAACCCCATGACAAACCGGATCCACGATACGGTCGTAACGGCCATACAAGATGCACGGGTCAGCAGCGCCCTCGCGGGAATCGTGCAGAAAGCCATCCAGGACGCAAACCAGAAAAGCTACGACCCCTACCGCACCACCATCCATTTCCTCATCGCCCTGATCGCCTTCTGTCTTTCGGTGATCGTCGGCATCTTCAATGCGCTTCCCGCCCCCCCTGTCCGCACTTATACCCTGACGTATCACATGCTGGGCGGCGTGCTGGCCTGGATATCGATTACCGCACTCGTTGCGAGCATGTGTGCTGCCGCAGCCCAGTATTTCAAGCATCTTTACCGGGTTGGGCAGCTCCAGGGCGTCACGGGCCTCGCTGTCCCCAGGGAGCGCCTCATCGTGCTCATGGGCCTGCCCATCGTGCCGGGGGCATTCGCCGTCATCTACTGTGTCGGCGCCGGGCTGGCCATTCTGAACGACAACAGGGGACCGCTCAAAAGCCTGTGCGTGATCTGCAAGCTTTGGCCATTCTGAGCCGTCCCAGCATAATGGCCACGCTGAACAGGGTTCAGCATCGTTCATACCTCAGGGAGAAACAAGACAATGCAAGCAAAAGTACTGGCCTTCGCATGCTGCGTGGCCGTGGCCAGCCTGTCGGGCTGCGCGCTTACCACCGAGCAGATCGAACTCAATTACACCCAGCAAACCGGTGTCGCCAAAGTCGCAGGTGCCGAGAATGTGTCCGTGAACGTGCAGGTCGCCGACCAGCGGCTGGACAAGAGCAAGGTCAGCAGCAAGAAGAACGGCTACGGCATGGAGATGGCACCCATCACCGCCGCCGAGGATGTGGCCGCAACGGTCCGCAAGGCCATCGAGAAGGAGCTCCAGGCACGCGGCTTCCCGCTCGGCTCGGATGCAGCGCTGGTCAGGGTCACCGCCGACGTGACCCGCTTCTACAACGATCACAAGATGGGCTTCTTTGCCGGCGACGCCGTGGCCGACCTGAACATGTCGGTCATCGTGAAATCGAAGAGCGGACAGTTGCTATTCTCGAAGCAGATCATTGCCCAGGGCAAGGAAGCGAACACCCAACTCGCGAGCGGCAATAATGCCAAACTCGCGCTCGAGCAGGCGCTCGGAAACGGCATGAAAATGCTGTTCGATGATCCGGCCTTCGTGTCCGCCCTGCTCGCAGCCTCAGGCTCTCCTTCGGCTGCGAAATGACGCCTTCACCCCGGCGACTTCGTTTCGGGTCTGCCGGGGGGACTTTGTTTTCACAGTAGCGTTCATCCCGGCCATATGCTTGGATAAGAAATGGATGGGATGGCACAGAGAAACCCGATCAAGGAGGCACGATGTTCAAACGTATCCTGGTGGCCGTGGATGGAAGCCACACCGCGGAACTGGCATTGCAGGAAGCGATCAAGCTGGCGGGCGAAGTGCAGGCCCAGCTGCGGATCGTGCATGTGGTGGATAACGTCAATCTCAACCTGAGCGCGGAATTTCCCAATCCGTCCGAGATCTGGGATGCCATGATCAAGGGGGGACAGACCATCCTCCACAAGGCCGCGTCGGTGGCGAGCGCCGCCGGGGTCGCGACGGAGACCGGGCTGATCGAGATCGACACGCTCGGCCACCGCATCCCGGAAATGATCGCGACCGACGCCGATACCTGGCCGGCCGACCTGATCGTCATCGGCACCCACGGACGCCGTGGGCTGAGCCACCTGCTGCTCGGCAGCGTGGCCGAGGGCGTGGTGCGCGTCGCCACCAAACCGGTATTGCTGATCCGCGGCAAGTGACGCGGCGCGGCGCCAGGGAACGGACGTCGCCCAGGCGGGTCAGCGCAACAGGCATGCGCCACGCCCGGAGCCGCGCATGATTTCGACCCAGAACCCTGACTGCCCGTGCGATGCCCGCGCCTGCCCAGACACCTGATCTCGCCACCGCCTCGCTGCCCGATGCGCTTGCCGCGCTCGGCGTGAATCCCGCCACGGGGCTCACCGCTGCCGAGGTGAATGTCCGCCGGCAGGCGCACGGCTACAACGAGGTGGCCGAACGGAGGTCTCACCCGGTCCGCCAGTTTCTCGCCAAGTTCTGGGGCGTGTCGGCGTGGATGCTCGAACTGATCATGGCCTTGTCGGCCCTGCTCGGGAAATATTCCGATCTCGCCGTGGTGAGCGCGCTGCTGGTCGTCAATGCCGTGCTGGGTTTCCTGCAGGAGCGCCGCGCGGCCGGCGTGGTCGAAACCCTGCGGCAGCGCCTGCAGGTCAATGCACGCGTCCTGCGCGAGGCCATCTGGCAGGTGATTCCCGCCCGTGAGCTGGTGCCGGGCGACATCGTCCGCGTGCGTGCCGGCGACCTCGTCCCGGCCGACGTGAAGCTCCTCGACGGCGCCCTGAGCGTCGATCAGTCGGCCCTCACCGGCGAATCGCAGGAGGTCGACAAGGCCCCCGGCGACGCGCTGTCGTCAGGCTCCGTCGTCCGCCATGGCGAAGGCAACGGCGTGGTGATGCTGACCGGCACGCAGACCTACTTCGGCCGCACCACCGAACTCGTGCAGCGGGCGCGTCCGCAGCTGCACATCGAAGCCGTGGTGGCCAAGGTGGTGCGCGGGCTCTTCGTGATCGTCAGCAGCCTGCTCGCCGTGGTCTTCGTGCTGTCGCTGATGCACGGCGTGCCCTTCCTCGAAATGGCGCCCCTGCTGCTCGTACTGCTGATGAGCGCGGTGCCGGTCGCCCTGCCGGTCATGTTCACGGTCAGCATGGCGCTCGGTTCGAAGGAACTGGCGAAGCGCGGCGTGCTCGTCACCCGTCTCAGCGCCGCCGAGGATGCCGCGACGATGGACGTGCTGTGCGTGGACAAGACCGGCACGATCACCCTCAACCAGCTGGCCGTCACCGGCGTGATCCCGCTGGGAACGGCGACGGAAGCCGACGTGCTGTCCGCCGGCGCGCTGGCGTCGCAGGCGGCCAACCAGGACCCGATCGACCTGGCCTTTCTCGCCGCGGCCGACGCGCGGCACGTCTTCGACGGCGTCGGCGCGGCCACGCCCGTCTCCTTCGCACCGTTCGATGCGCAGACCCGGCACACCGAGGCCGTGGTCGAACAGAACGGCCAGCGGCTGCGCGTGATGAAAGGCGCCGTGCGCACCCTCGCTACTGCCTGCGGGATGCCGCCGCCGGACATCGAGGTGCTGGAGGCGCGGGCCAGCAAATCGGCCTCGAAGGGCTACCGCACCCTGGCGGTCGCGCGCGGTCCCGAAACGGGCACGCCCACATTGCTCGGTCTGGTGAGCCTGGTCGACCCGCCGCGTCCGGACGCCGCGCAACTCATCGCCACCCTGCGCGACCTCGGCGTGGCGGTGAAGATGCTCACCGGCGATGCCGTGGCCGTCGCGCGCGAAATCGCGCACGGTGTCGGCCTGCCCAACATCCGGCGTGTGGCCGATCTCAAGGCGGCGGCCGCCCAGCCCGGCAACGAGGCGGTCGACCTGCTGGCGGACGCCGACGGCTTCGCCGAGGTCTACCCCGAGGACAAGTACATCGTGGTGCAGCACCTGCAGGCTGCCGGCCACGTGACCGGCATGACCGGCGACGGCGTCAACGACGCCCCCGCGCTGCGCCAGGCCGAAGTCGGCATCGCCGTCAGCAGCGCGACCGACGTCGCCAAGGGGGCGGCCAGCGTCGTCCTGACCGAACCGGGCCTCACCAACATCGTGGCGCTGGTCGAGCAGGGGCGGACGATCTACCAGCGCATCCTGACCTGGATCATCAACAAGATCAGCCGCACGATCCTGAAGGCGGCCTTCGTGTCCATCGCCTTCGTGGCTACCGGCCAGTTCGTCGTCTCCGCCTTCGCGATGCTGCTGCTCGTCTTCGTCATGGACTTCGCGACGATCGCCCTGGCCACCGACCGCGTTCGCCCATCCAGGAACCCGGAGACGTGGGCAATCGGCGGCTTCATCATGGTGTCCGTGGTCCTCGGCATAGTGATGGTGGCTGAAACGCTCCTCCTGTTGTGGTTCGGCTGGCCGCGCTTCGGCCTGGCCACGGACGCCAACGCGCTCGATACCTTCAGCTTCCTGACGCTGCTGTATTTCTGCGTGTTTTCCATCGTGTCGGTGCGAGAGCGCAAATGGTTCTGGGCGACGATGCCCAGCAAGGCTTTTGTCGTGTCCCTGCTCGGCGGGGCGCTCGCGGGCACCGCCCTGACGCTCGTCGGCCTGCCCGGACTGAGGCCGCTGCCGTGGGGGCAGACGTTCGCGATTTTCGCGTATGCGCTGGTGGCCTGCCTGGTCGTGAACGACGCCCTGAAAGTGGCGCTGATCAAATGGCGTGTCCCGGCAGCCGCCTGACCCGGACATGATCGGAATGGGGTTCGGCAGGACGGTGAATGGAGTACTCAGTGCCAAACCCATCGACGACTCCACCCAGGCGCAGACCATCCCGGTCCGTTCGCCCTTCGCACGTCGAAGGACAGCCCCGCGCGCCGTCCGCAAGGCGGTCTATATTTCAAGCCGAACAGAGGAAGCATGCATGCGGAATGCAGCACGCACGCTGATCGGAACCGGCATCGCACTCGCCCTGGCGGGCGGGATCGCCAATGCCGCGGAAAGGAGCACGAACATGGAACTGACATCGAGCGCATTCGCCTCGAACGCCGACATCCCCAGCCTGCACACCTGCGAGGGCCGCGACCAGTCGCCGCCGCTGGCGTGGTCCGGCGTGCCGGCCGGGACGAAGAGCCTGGCGCTGATCGTCGACGATCCCGACGCCCCCGACCCGGCCGCCCCGAAGATGACCTGGGTGCACTGGGTGCTGTACAACATCCCGCCCGCCACCACCGGCTTCGCGGCCGGCGTGCCGCCTGCGGCCTTGCCGGCCGGCACGCGCGAGGGCCTCAACGACTGGCAGCGCACCGGCTACGGCGGCCCCTGTCCGCCCATTGGCCGCCATCGCTATTTTCACAAGCTGTACGCGCTCGATACCGTGCTGCCGGTTCTGCAGCCGGCGACCAAGGCTGCGCTGGAAAAGGCGATGCAGGGACACATCCTGGCGCAGGCCGAACTGGTGGGGTATTACCGGAAGAAGAAATAGGGGGCGGGGCCCGCTGCGGGAATGGCTGCTGCGCTTGCCCCCGATCAACACCCAGCCGGGATGCTGAGCAGACGCTTAAATATCGACTAAGGAAGCGCTGAACAAGTCCTTCGACAAGCTCAGGACGAACGGCAACTTGTTGATTCCGTTCGTGGTGAGCTTGTCGAACCATGAGCGGAATCAACTTGTTCAGCGCTTCCCTAAATGCACTATCGATTGCAGTCAGTCAGCCTGACAAAAGCGACGCTGGCGCTTTGATCTGTCAACGACCGCAATGTTGTCGAGACCGGATGTCTATCGGCGTGGCAGGGTCGAATGGTCATCGCGACGTCAGCGTGTCCTGATCGACCAATCGGCTGCTGTTGAACGCGATTCCCCGAATGTCACGGCAGGGGGAATCATCTGCGAATCGCGAAGCACGCATCGAGGCCGGACAACGCGCACCGTCAAGTGGGCGCGTTGCAGGCCTGAAGGCCCGATGAGCGCAATCAACAAAAAAAGCGGCGGCCCATGTCGTGGCGCCGCCTTGGACCGTTTTTCCGGAAGTTACTGGATCGCGAGCTTCTTGACCGTGGCAGGGGCTTTTTTCGGCAGCGTCAGTTCCAGGACGCCATCGGTATATTTGGCCTGGGCGCGAGCCTCGTCCACCTCATGCGGCAGGGTGAAGCTGCGTTCCACCTTGCCGTAGTAGCGCTCGGCGCGCAGCACTTTCTCGCCTTTTTTCTCTTCCTTTTCCGCCTTGGTCTCGGCGCTGATCGAGACCTGGTTGCCGTCGATGCTGACCTGGATATCCTCCTTCTTCACGCCCGGGACGTCGGCATGGACGGTATAGGCCTTGTCGTCCTCCTTGACGTCCATCTTGATCTGCATCTTGGTCTGGCCCTCCAGCAGGGCGGGGCGTACAAAGAAACCCTTGAACAACTCGTCGAGATCGCCGAACGGATCGCTGCTGATCAGGTTGAAGGGGTCGTAACGGGTGATGTTGGCCATGATCGTTCCTCACTGATGGGTTGGTTGATGGATTCGGTTCTCGCGCTGTCTGGGGGCGCTCCTCAAGCTTAGGCGAAATTTTTCAACATTCAAGATCGCCATATCCGTTTATTGTCGCCAATCGGTACCGGCCACGGCACATCCTTACCGGGCCGTTCCGAAGGAGCGGTCGACTGCGTGCGGGGCCTCCGGCAGGCCGGCAATCTTCATGCCCTGGGTCACCGGCCCGCCGGGAAACAGCGTATAGAGCCAGCGGCTGCCGCCCTGGTCGGCGAAACGGTGTTCCAGGGCGAGCAGGATCTTGTGGGCATCCTCCTCGCTGCCGCCCTGGTTGATCACGTAGTCGCGCAGGTAGTCCAGCACTTCCAGGTGCGCATCGGTCAGTTCGATGCCCGCCTCTGCCGCCAGCTTGCGTGCGATGTCGTGCGACCACTCGTCGATTTCCACCAGGTCGCCCCAGTGGTTGCGGATCATTTGCTTGCCCTGAATCGCGGCGAGTATGGGAATGGGTACGGGGTTGACCATCGATTCACTCCTTTCATTGACAATGAAATCCGGACGCTTGCGTGCCGGGGGCGGTGGAACGGGTGTCTTCCTTCCGGCCGGGGTTTTCATGCCGCGCACGTCTTGTCACGACGAACCTGCTCGCATGCGCTACGATGAAAACGTCATCTGGCCCTGCATACAAAACATAGCAGCCGTTCCTGTGTTTTATTTGGTAGCCGAAGAATAAATTTCAACGCCTTGAAAACGCGCCGGCGAACACCCATAAAAAACAGGCCGACCATAACCAACCCTTCCATCCGACAAGAAGATCGCCATGCAATTCAGGGACTACTACGAGGTGCTGGGCGTGCCGCGCGACGCCACGGCAGACGACATCAAGAAGGCCTTCCGCAAGCTGGCGCGCAAGTACCACCCGGACGTGTCCAAGGAAAAGGACGCCGAGGCGCGCATGAAGGACGTCAACGAGGCCTACGCGGTGCTGTCCGATCCGGAGAAGCGCGTGGCCTACGACCAGCTGGGCAAGGGCTACCAACCGGGGAAGGACTTCCGGCCGCCGCCCGACTGGGACGCCGGCTTCGAGTTTTCCGGCCACGGCTACCGCCCGGACGAGGCGGCGGGCTTTTCCGATTTCTTCGAGCAGATCTTCGGTCGCGCCGGCATGGGCGGGCGCGACTTCGGCCAGGCCCATGCCGGCCGCGGCGGCGGTCGCATGCAGGGCGAGGACCATCACGCCAAGGTGCTGCTCGACCTGGAGGATGCCTTCACCGGCGCCACCCGGCAGATCTCGCTGCGCGCGCCCAAGATGGACGCCCAGGGCCGGGTGACGCTGGAGTCGCGCACGCTCAACGTGAAGATTCCCAAGGGCATCAAGGCCGGCCAGGTGATCCGCCTCGCCGGCCAGGGCGCGCCGGGGTTCCAGGGCGGGGCGCCCGGCGACCTGCTGCTGGAGGTGCAGTTCAAGCCGCATCCGCGTTTTCGCGTGGAGGGGCGTGACCTTTACATGACGCTGCCGGTGGCGCCCTGGGAAGCGGCGCTGGGCGCGGTCGTCAGCGTCGACCTGCCGGGCGGCCCCGTGAAGGTGCGCATCCCCGAGGGCGCGCAGTCCGGCCGCCAGTTGCGGGTGCGCGGCAAGGGCATTCCCGGCGAACCGCCGGGCGATCTCCTGCTGACCGTCGAGGTCGTGCTGCCGCCAGCCGACACGCCGCGCGCGCGAGAATTCTATGAACAGATGGCGAAGGAATTCGCCTTCGATCCACGGCAAGGGAGATGAGTCATGCGTGACGACGACATCCTGATCGGCACCCTGATGGAGGACAGCTGGCTGACGCTGGAGCAGATGGCCGCCGCGTGCGCCGTCGAGCCGGACTGGCTCGTCCGGCATCTGGAAGAAGGACTGATTCCGCACGCCGAAAGCGTCGCCGGGGTGTGGCGTTTTTCCGGCGCGGCGCTCGTCCACGCCCAGCGCATGCGCGAACTGGAGCGCGATTTCGACGCCGTGCCCGAACTCGCGGCGCTGGTGGCCGACCTGCTGGAGGAACTGGACGCGTTGCGCACCCGCGTGCACCGGCTCGGCGGATGAAGCGATGAACCGCGTGGCCCTGTCCGGGCATGACGCCGCCAACCGCCTGCAGACGCTGCTGCTGGTCGTCGCACTGTTCGCCATCGGCGGCCTGGCCGGGTACGTCCTGTTCGGCGAGAGCGGCCTGTGGCTGGCGCTGGCCGCCACGCTCGCCACCCTGGTGGTGGAGCCGCTGGCGGCCACCCGGCTCACCCTCGCGTTGTACCGGGCGCGTCCGATCGATCCGGCCGAGGCGCCGCAGCTCTGGCGCACGCTGCAGGGGCTGGCCGCGCGCGCGGGACTGCCTGCAGTGCCCGCGCCGCATTTCGTTCCCAGCCCCGTGGTCAACGCCTTCGCCGTCGGCAACCGGCGGCAGTCGGCAATCGCGCTCACTGACGGTCTGCTCGCCAGCCTCGGCCCGCGCGAGCTGGCGGGCGTGCTGGCCCACGAAATCGCCCACATCGCCCATGACGATCTCAAGGTGATGAACCTCGCCGACTACGTCAGCCGCTTGACCGGCGTGTTCGCATTGGCGGGGCAGGCCTTCCTGATCCTGCTGTTGCCGGGCTGGCTGGCGGGCGAGGCCGACGTGCCCTGGCTGGGCCTTTTGGTGCTCGCCTTCTCGCCGCATCTCGCCCTGCTCGCGCAACTCGGACTGTCGCGGGTGCGCGAGTTCGATGCCGACCTCGCCGCCGCGCGCCTCACCGGCGACCCGCAGGCGCTGGCCTCGGCGCTGGCCAAGATCGAGCGGGTGTCGGGCAGCTGGCGGGGCTGGCTGCTGCCGGGATGGGGCAACCCCGAACCCTCCTGGCTGCGCACCCATCCCGCGACCGAGGAACGCATCCGCCGCCTGCTGTCGCTGGCGCAGCCGGCCACGCCCGATGCCTGGCAGGTGGCGGCCGACACACCCGCTGCCGCGCCGCCTGCCCGCGGCGTGCCGCGCTGGCATCCCGGCGGCATCTGGCGCTAGTCGCGAGGGACATGCATGGAACAGAAAACCCAATGGAATCTCACCTACTGGCTGATCGCCATCATGCTGCTGTTGACGCTGCAAAACTGGTGGCAGGCGGCAAGCAGCGTGGAGCCGGTGCCGTACAGCGAATTCGAGCAGGCGCTGAAGGAGGGCCGCGTGGCCGAGGTGCTGGTGTCGGACAAGACGCTCACCGGCAAGCTGAAAAACCCCGACGCGAAGGGCAAGACGGTGATCGTCGCCACCCGCGTCGAGCCCGATCTCGCCGCGCGCCTGTCGCAGTACGGCGTGCCCTACGCGCGCGTGATCGAGAGCACCTTCCTGCGCGATCTGCTGTCGTGGGTGCTGCCGGCGGTGGCCTTCTTCGCGGTATGGTTCTTCCTGTTCCGCCGCTTTGCCGAGAAGCAGGGCATGGGCGGCTTCATGACCCTCGGCAAGAGCCGCGCCAAGGTCTACGTGGAGAAGGACACCGGCGTCACCTTCGCCGACGTCGCCGGCGTGGACGAGGCCAAGGCGGAACTCGCCGAGGTGGTGGATTTCCTGAAGAATCCGCAGGAATACGGCCGGCTCGGCGCGCGCATCCCCAAGGGCGTGCTGCTGGTGGGCCCGCCCGGCACCGGCAAGACGCTGCTGGCCAAGGCGGTGGCCGGCGAGGCGGCGGTGCCCTTCTTCTCCATCTCCGGTTCCGAGTTCGTGGAAATGTTCGTCGGCGTCGGCGCGGCGCGCGTGCGCGACCTGTTCGAGCAGGCGCGCGGGAAGGCGCCGGCCATCATCTTCATCGACGAGCTCGACGCCCTGGGCCGCGCGCGCGGCGCGGCCGGGCCCATCGGCGGCCACGACGAGCGCGAGCAGACCTTGAACCAGCTGCTCACCGAAATGGACGGCTTCGACAGCTCGGTGGGGCTGATCATCCTCGCCGCCACCAACCGGCCGGAGATCCTCGACCCCGCGCTGTTGCGCGCCGGCCGCTTCGACCGCCAGGTGCTGGTCGACCGCCCCGACAAGCAGGGCCGGCTGGCCATCCTCAAGGTGCATGTCAGGAAGATCAAGCTCGCGCCCGAGGTCGACCTGGAACAGGTGGCCGCGCTCACCACCGGCTTTTCCGGCGCCGATCTCGCCAACCTGGCGAACGAGGCGGCGCTGATGGCGACGCGCCGCAAGGCCGACGCGGTGACGCTGGCCGACTTCACCGCCGCGGTCGAGCGCATCGTCGCCGGCCTGGAAAAGAAGAACCGCATCCTCAACGACAAGGAACGCGAGACCGTGGCCTACCACGAAATGGGCCACGCGCTGGTGGCGCTGGCGCTGCCCGGCACCGACCCGGTGCACAAGGTCTCGATCATCCCGCGCGGCATCGGCGCGCTCGGCTACACCATCCAGCGCCCCACCGAGGACCGCTACCTGATGACGCGGCAGGAACTGGAGAACAAGATCGCCGTGCTGCTCGGCGGGCGCGCCGCGGAAAAGCTGGTGTTCGGCGAGCTCACCACCGGCGCGGCCGACGACCTGGCGAAAGCCACCGACATCGCCCGCGACATGATCACCCGCTACGGCATGGACGAGGATCTCGGCTACATCGCCTATGACGCGCAGCGCCCGCGCTTCCTCGACGTGCCCGACATGGTCGCCGGCGGCTGCCGCGTGGCGGAATCGACCCAGGCCCGCATCGACGGGGCCGTGCGCGGCATCGTCATGAAGGTGTTCAACCGCGCCTCGGGTCTGCTCGAGGACAACCGCGCGGTGCTCGAGCGCTGCGCGCGCGAACTGCTCGCCCGCGAAACCCTGGACGAAAACGCTATCCGCGAGCTGACCCGGGATTTGCGCAGGCCCGCGCTTGGCAGCGGCGAATCCAGCCCCACATAGAGCGCAACGCAACCCGTTTCACGGAGAACACCATGAGCGATTCACGCCACATCGTCTGTCCCCACTGCCACGCGGTGAACCGCGTTCCCGCCGACCGGCTGGCGCAGGACCCCAGGTGCGGCCAGTGCCACCAGCCGCTGTTCAGCGGCCATCCGGTGGCGCTCACCGCCGCCACGTTCGGCAAACACATCCAGCGCAGCGACATCCCGGTGCTGGTGGATTTCTGGGCCCCGTGGTGCGGGCCGTGCAAGATGATGGCGCCGCAGTTCGAGCAGGCGGCGCGCCTGCTCGAACCCGGGGTGCGGCTCGCCAAGGTCGACACCGAGGCCGAGCAGCAGCTCGGCGCCCAGTTCGGCATCCGCAGCATCCCGACCCTGGCGCTGTTCTCGGGCGGGCGCGAGATCGCGCGCCAGCCCGGCGCCATGGGCGCGCAGGAAATCGTGCGCTGGGTGCAGGCCCATCTGGACTGATCCAGGGTGCAATTGGCGTGCGAAGTGCGCGCCTGTAATGGCAAGGATGCGACGTCCCCATCAAGCCAAACGTCCGTTCCCGGCCGTCCGTGACCCACCGATCCCGGGCTCCCAAGCAACACCCGACGCATGGGTGCCACCGGCCACCGTCGAGCTACCCGCTTCGGTCGCCATCCCCCATAATCCGGCTTCCAAAAAGCCTGGTTTTATTCATGCGCCGTCTCACCCTGTTCCTGCTCGCCGCCCTGCTGTCCGCCTGTGCAGTCACCCCACCCCCGCCGACGCCCCCCGTCCCCCCGCCCACGCCGAAGCCGCCGCTTAAAATCGCCCTGGTCCTTGGAGGAGGCGCGGCGCGCGGCTTCGCCCACATCGGCGTGATCAAGGCGCTGGAGGCGCAGGGTATCGAACCCAGCATGGTGGTGGGCACCAGCGCGGGGTCGGTGGTGGGCGCGCTCTACGCATCGGGCATGAGCGGGTTCGAGCTGCAGCAGCTGGCTCTGTGGATGCAGGAGGACATGGTGGCGGACTGGACGCTGCCCAACCGCGGCGTGCTGAAGGGCGAGGCGCTGCAGGATTTCATCAACCAGAAGGTGCGCAACCTGCCGATCCAGAAGTTGCCGAAGCCCCTGGGGGTGGTGGCCACTGACCTGCAAAGCGGCGAGATGGTGCTCTTCCGCCAGGGCAATACCGGCATGGCGGTCCGTGCCTCCAGCGCCGTGCCGGGGGTGTTCCAGCCGGTCAATATCAACGGCCGGGATTACGTGGATGGCGGCCTCACGTCGCCGGTGCCGGCGCAGGCCGCGCGGGCCATGGGCGCGGACTTCGTCATCGCGGTGGACATCTCCAACGTGAACCGCAGGGAGAAGCTCGCCAGCACGATGGACGTGCTGCTGCAGACCTTCGCCATCATGGGTCATGCCATCAGCCACTACCAGCTGGAGGATGCGGACGTCGTCATCCGGCCGCGGACGT
>JAJZRT010000032.1 GCA_021802595.1 Pseudomonadota bacterium | reverse complement strand
CAGGTAACGGTAATCGCGGTAGGCCTCGTAGAACTCCATCATGGTGAACTCGGGGTTGTGCCGCGTGGAGAGGCCTTCGTTGCGGAAGTTGCGGTTGATCTCGAACACCTTCTCGAAGCCGCCGACCACCAGCCGCTTCAGATACAGCTCGGGCGCGATGCGCAGGAACAGCTCCATGTCGAGCGCGTTGTGATGCGTGGCAAACGGTTTCGCCGCGGCGCCGCCGGGAATCGGGTGCATCATCGGCGTCTCGACTTCGAGGAAGCCGTGGCCGTTCATGAACTCGCGGATCGACTGGATGATCTTCGAGCGGCGCATGAAGGTCTCGCGCGCGGCGTCGCTGGTGATGAGGTCGAGGTAGCGCTGGCGGTACTTCTGCTCCTGGTCGGCCAGACCGTGGAATTTCTCCGGCAGCGGGCGCAGCGCCTTGGAGAGCAGGCGGATGGTCTTCGCCTGGACGGTGAGCTCGCCCTTGTTGGTCTTGAACAGCGTGCCGGTGACGCCGAGGAAATCGCCCAGATCCCAGTGCTTGAACGCCTCGTGCGACTCGGCGCCGGTGAGGTCGTTTGAAATGTAGACCTGGATGCGCCCGCTCATGTCCTGCAGCGTGGCGAAGCTCGCCTTGCCCATCACGCGCTTGAGCATCATGCGGCCGGCGAGCTGCACCTGCACGCCCTCGGCTTCCAGTGCTTCCTTGGATTTTTCGCCATGTGCGCTTGCGAGCTTGCCGGCGTAGTCGTGGCGCTCGAAGTCGTTGGGGAAGGCGACGCCCGCCTCGCGGATCGCCGCGAGCTTGGCGCGGCGCTCGGCGATGATCTGGTTTTGACTCAGTTTGTCTGATTCGGCGCTTGCCGGATTCGTCGAAACTTCGTTTACGTCGAGGGCGGGGGCGTTGGTTTCGTTTTTCATGGTCAAGATGGGTAGAGTGGAGTCAATCGCCAAAGTAGACGACGGCGAGGCCGAGCGCCTCGGCAGCGCGCCGCATCACGTCGTCGGCAGTGGCAAGGGTATCGGTTTCAAGCGTTTGCGCGGTCGCCAGATGCAGGGCATCGAATGTGCGTAAAGGCAACTCGGTGAGTTTCCCCATCAGGTGAAACGCAGCGACAAATTGGAGGTCGCTGGCCGGGCAGACGGTCAAAAGACCATCCTGTATATCGGTGCTGATTTCATTGAGTGCTTCGGCTTCCTTGGCCGTGTCGAAGCGGCCTTCACGACGTTTTCGCGCAAGCGCCGAGCGTAACTCGACCAGTGTGAGCCGGCTGATTTGCGCAGATTCGACATCGCGGAAATACGACTCGAAGGTGTCACTGTTGCGCTCGGGCAGATAGCGTTTCAGCAGCGCGCTGGTATCGAGATAGACCGGCATCAGTCGCGGCTGTCGCGGTCTTCGCGGATGACGACTTCGCTGGGAATGTCCTGATAAGGCATGGTTGCGCGAAATGCGGCCAGCGAGCGAAAGGCTTTCTTGCGCGCTGCCACCGAAGGCGTCACCGGCAGAATCCGCGCTACCGGCTCGCCGCGGCACACCACCAGCACCTCGTCGCTATCGGCGAACATCTGGTCGGGATGCGACAGGCCTTCGCGGGCTTCGCGGATGGTCAGGGTTTTCATTGCACGCTCCGGGGGGCAAAACGTGACACAATTATAGCCAATGTGACACATTCCCCGCCAGCCCGCTTTCGTTTTTAAGTCCAGCACCATGTCCGACACCCCCTTAAGCCTGCTCAACCGCGTTTTCGGCTATTCCGCGTTCCGCGGCGATCAGGCGGCCATCGTCGATACGCTTGTGGCGGGCGGCGACGCGCTGGTGCTGATGCCGACCGGCGGTGGCAAGTCGCTGTGTTTCCAGATTCCGGCGCTGCTGCGCGAGGGCTGTGCGGTGGTGGTGTCGCCGCTGATCGCGCTGATGCAGGACCAGGTCGCAGCCTTGCGGGAACTGGGCATTGCCGCCGCATTCTTGAATTCGAGCCTGGATAACGCGGCGGCGATGCAGGTCGAGCGCGAATTTGCCACCGGGCAACTCAAGCTCCTGTACGTCGCCCCGGAACGCCTGCTCACGCCGCGTTTCCAGGGTCTGCTCGAACAGGCACGCGTCGCGCTTTTTGCCATCGACGAGGCGCACTGCGTGTCGCAATGGGGACACGACTTCCGCCCGGAATACCTCGGCCTGTCGGCCCTGCACGAGCGTTTCCCCGACGTCCCGCGCATCGCGCTCACCGCCACGGCCGACGCCGCCACCCGCGCGGAGATTCTCACCCGGCTCGATTTGCAGAGCGCTCGCGTCTTTGTCGCCAGCTTCGACCGCCCCAACATCCGCTACCGTATTGCCGAAAAATCCGACCCGCGCCGGCAGCTGCTCGATTTCCTCGGCGAGCACACAGGCGAGGCGGGGATCGTGTATTGCAGCACGCGCAGGAAGGTCGAGGAGACGGCCGACGCGTTGAAACAGGCCGGCTTCACCGCCTTGCCCTACCACGGCGGCATGGACAACGAGACGCGCCGCCTTTACCAGGAAAAATTCCTGCGCGAAGACAGCGTCGTCATGGTCGCCACGCTCGCGTTCGGCATGGGCATCGACAAGCCCGACGTGCGCTTCGTCGCCCACCTCGATCTGCCGCGCTCGGTCGAAGGCTACTACCAGGAAACCGGCCGCGCCGGCCGCGACGGCGAGCCGGCCGAGGCGTGGATGGCGTGGGGCCTGCAGGACGTCGTCACCCAGCGCCGCTTCATCGACGAAGGCGAGGCCGAAGACGCGCACAAGCGCATCGGCCACGCCAAGCTCGACGCCCTGGTCGGCCTGTGCGAAGCGGCAAGCTGCCGCCGCGTCGCGCTCTTGAGCTACTTCGGCGAGGCCAGCCAGCCCTGCGGCAACTGCGACGTGTGTTTGAACCCGCCCACGCTGTGGGACGGCACCGAAGCCGCGCAAAAACTGTTATCGACCGTGTACCGCACCGGCCAGCGCTTCGGCGCCGGCCACGTCATCGACGTGCTGCTCGGCAAGACCACCGAGAAGATCGACCGCTTCGGCCACAGCCAGTTGAGCGTGTTCGGCATCGGCGCCAGCCAGACCGACAAGATCTGGCGCGCCGTATTGCGTCAGCTCGTGGTGCGCGGATTACTGGAAGTCGATCACACCGCCTACGGCGCGCTCAAGCTCACCCAGGCCGCCAAGCCGGTACTGAAGGGCGAGGAAACCGTCATGCTGCGCGCCATCCCGGCTGCGCCGCCACGCCGAAAATCGCGCCTCGCGCCAAGCAGCGGTGCCGGCGTCCACGACGACGAAGATCCCTTGTTCCTTTCCCTGCGCGCCTGGCGCCGCGAAACCGCCAACGAAAAAGGCGTGCCCGCCTACGTCATCCTGCACGACGCCACCCTGCGCGAAATCGCCGCCCGTCGTCCCGCCACGCTGGCGGAACTGGGCGAGATATCGGGGCTGGGGACGAAGAAGCTGGAGGCCTACGGCGAGGCGGTGCTGGGGGTGGTGGCCGAGGGGTGAGGGCTTCGCGTCATCCGGATCATCTCGGCCAGAAACGCTACCAGGAACGAACGTCAACATTATCAAGGGGCAATGCCATGAAAGCTGAATACGATCTCCCGAAAATGAAATCACGGGTTCAACTTTGAAGTGCAACGCCTGATGCCTTGGAGAATACCTGGCTGGGTGTCTGGTATCCAAGGCGCTTTCTGGGCCGGTTGTTCAATCGCGCCATCGCCGTATCGATCTCCTGATGTGTAATGGTGGCGAAGTCCCGGTTCTTCGGGAAATACTGACGTATCAATCCATTGGTGTTCTCGTTCGCGCCGCGCTCCCGGGAGGCATAGGGGTGCGCGAAGTAGAAGTCAGCCTGCAGGTACTGGGCGATCTCTTCATGCCCGGCGAACTCGCGTCCGTTGTCCGACGTGATGGTGTACACCTGCTTTCGATGCGGTTCGAGTAGCCGGGTCATGGCGTCACTCACGAACGGGCACACGATTTTTCCACTCTCGGTTTTCTCCAGCAGACTGGTTTCCAGCAGGGCATGCAGTTCGGCAACCGCTGAGGACGGACCACAGTTAAATTTCTTGTTATGTGTACCTCAAGCCTTCAGCGCATTCCCCACCACTTCCGCCACGTCCTTCGCCAGGCCCTCGACGGCGGCGATGCGCTTCAGTGCCGCACGTGCATGCGCCTGCCGCCCGGTATCGAACTGCCGCCAGCGGTCAAAACTGCGCGCGATGCGTGATGCCACCTGCGGGTTGATCGCCTGCAATTCGCTGATCACGTCTGCCGCCAGCGCGTAGCCGCTGCCGTCGGCAGCGTGAAAATGGCGTGGGTTGGCGCCGCAGAAGCCGCGGATCAGGGCGTAGACGCGGTTGGGGTTTTTCAGGTCGAAGGCGGGGTGCTGCATCAGTGCGCGCACGCGGGCCACGGTGCCGGGCAGGCGCGAGGTGGCTTGCACGGAAAACCACTTGTCGATGACCAGGGCTTCGGTTTGCCAGCGGGCGTAAAAATCGGTGAGCGCCGTTTCTCTTTCGGGCAGGTCGAGATTGGCGAGCGTTGCCAGTGCGGCCATTTGATCGGTCATGTTGCCACTGGCCCCGTCGTCGCCCGCTGCGAGCTGGGCGGTGAGACGTGGCAATACAGCGGCTTGCACGTACCCGGCATCGCTTTCGGCCAGATAGGCGAGGCAGGCGTTGCGCAGCGCGCGCTGGCCGACCTGCGCGCCGTCGGGCGCGTAGGCGGCGGTGGGGGCGAGGGCGGTCCATACGGATTCGAGTTTGTCGCGCAGATGAGTGGCGAGGTGGCGGCGCAGGTTCACGCGCGCGGTGTGGATGGCTTCGGGGTCGATGGTGTGACCTTGCTCGCCGCCTCCCATTAAAACAACGGCTTCGGCGAGCACGGCTTCGGCCGGCAGGTTAAGCGCTTCGGCGGCGAGCGCGGGGTCACCGTTCAAACCGTCGTCGAGCACACGGCCGCAGGCGGCGACGAAGGTGTCGGGAATCCAGTCGCTGCCTGGGCCGCCGGCCGCGATGCCGGCGAGCAGGACCCGCGTCGCCAGCCGCTGCCCGGCTTCCCAGCGGTTGAAGGCGTCGGAATCGTGCGCCATCAGGTGGGCAAGTTCGGCGTCGGTTTGTTCGAATTCCAGCAGCACCGGCGCGGAGAAATCGCGCAGCAGCGAGGCCACTGGCGCGGCGGGAATGGCTTCGAAGACGAAGGTCTGCGTAGCCTCGGTGAGCGAGAGCACGCGCGTGCTGCCGCCCGCTGCGGTTTCGCCGGCGAGCTTCAGCGGCGCATCGCTGCCGTCTGGCAATACCAGTCCAAGCGCGACGGGGATATGCAGCACGCCATCAACAATTTGCTGCCCGGATTCGGCCAGTCGCTTTTCGTAGGCGGTGGGCGCGAGGGTTTGCGTCAGCGTCAGCGTGTAGCGCCGCGTCGCAGCATCCCATGCGCCCGAGGCGTGCAAGCGCGGTGTCCCGGCACGCGCATACCAGCGGCGGAACTGCGTGAGGTCGACCCCACTCGCATCCTGCATCGCGGTGACGAAGTCGTCGCAGGTGACGGCCTGGCCGTCGTGGCGCTCAAAGTAGAGGTCCATGCCGCGCCGAAAGCCGTCGCGCCCGAGCAGGGTGTGCATCATGCGGATGACTTCGGCGCCCTTGTTGTAGACGGTGGCGGTGTAGAAGTTGTTGATCTCGGCATACGAAGCCGGCCGAATGGGATGCGCCATCGGCCCCGCATCCTCGGGGAACTGGCTGACGCGCAGGGCGCGCACGTCCTGGATGCGGGTGACCGCGCGCGAATGGGTGTCGGCGCCGAATTCCTGGTCGCGGAAGACGGTGAGGCCCTCTTTCAGCGACAGCTGGAACCAGTCGCGGCAGGTGACGCGGTTGCCGGTCCAGTTGTGAAAATACTCGTGCGCCACCACGCGGTCGATGCCCTGATAGTCGGCGTCGGTCGCGGTGTCCGGGCGCGCCAGCACGTATTTGGTGTTGAAGATATTGAGGCCTTTGTTTTCCATCGCCCCCATGTTGAAGTCGCCGACCGCGACGATCATGTACTGGTCGAGATCCATTTCCAGGCCGAAGCGTTCTTCGTCCCAGCGCATGGCCTTTTTCAGCGCCGCCATCGCGTGGCCGCACTGGTCGAGCTTGCCCGGTTCGACATAGACCGCCAGCCTGACCTTGCGCCTCGAAGCGGTGATGTATTCGTCTTCCAGCACGTCGAGCTTCGCCGCGACCAGTGCAAAGAGATACGCGGGTTTGGCGTAAGGGTCTTCCCAGCGCACCCAGTGCCGCGTCGCATCATCCGTGCAAATCGCCGCCGCCATCGGATTGCCGTTCGACAGCAAGTGCGGAAAGCGCGCGCGATCCGCCTCGACCGTGCAGGTGAACTTCGCCATCACGTCCGGGCGGTCGGGGAAGAAGGTGATGCGGCGGAAGCCTTCTGCTTCGCATTGGGTGAAATAGCCGTCGCTCGAACGGTACAGGCCCGACAGCTGGGTGTTCTTGTCCGGCGCGATGCGCACCACTGTTTCCAGCACGCACGCATCCGGTAATGGCCCTGCAATCGTCAGCAGATCGTCGGCATAGGTGTAGCGATTTGCATCCAGCGCGGTGCCGTCGAGCGTCACGCTCACCAGTTCCAGGGCCTCGCCGTTCAGCACCAGCGCGCCGCCTGCCGCCGCAGGATTGCGCGAGCAGGTGAGACGTGACCGCACCTCGGCGTGCTCGTCACGGATGGCAACATGCAAATCAACCGAGTCGATCCACCAGGCGGGCGGGGTGTAGTCCTTCAGAAAAAGCGTAACGGGGGTTTGGGTGCGCATGAGATCTCCGGCGATGGGCTGGGGTAATCAGCAGTCAACAAGGTCTTCCGATGGAAGCAGGCAGGACATTAAATCGGGTCTTTGTTCTTGAAGCTTGGGGACCCTGAAGCCAGCTTCGTTGAGCGTGGCGCACGCGTCACATAGGTGCATCATCTGCGAGACGACCCGTTGATCGTGGGTTGTGTCGCCCAGCCAGCCGTGTCGTAGGCTCGCCGGGAGGCACGCACCCCCAACGAAGCACTACGCTACGGGTTACACGCCCTGTTTCAGGCTCGCCTCGATGAATTGATCGAGGTCGCCGTCGAGCACTTTCTGCGTGTTCGATGCTTCCACGTTGGTGCGCAGGTCCTTGATGCGCGACTGGTCGAGCACGTAGCTGCGGATCTGGTGGCCCCAGCCGACGTCGGACTTGCCGGCTTCCAGCTTGTCCTGCTCGGCCTGGCGCTTGCGCAGCTCGGCCTCGTACAGGCGCGATTTCAGCATCGACATCGCCTCGGCCTTGTTTTTGTGCTGCGAGCGGTCGTTCTGGCACTGCACCACGATGTTGGTGGGAATGTGCGTGATGCGCACCGCCGAGTCGGTCTTGTTGATGTGCTGGCCGCCGGCGCCGGACGCGCGATAGGTGTCGATGCGCAGATCGGCCGGGTTGATATCGACCTCGATCGAATCATCCACCTCGGGGTAGACGAACACGCTGGCGAATGAAGTATGGCGGCCGCCAGACGAGTCGAACGGCGACTTGCGCACCAGTCGGTGGACGCCGGTTTCGGTGCGCAGATAGCCGTAGGCGTAATCGCCCTCGATCTTGATGCTGGCGGACTTGATGCCGGCGACGTCGCCCTCGGATTCTTCCAGCAGTTCGGCCTTGAAGCCCTTGCGTTCGGCGTATTTCAGGTATTGCCGCAGCAGCATCGAGGCCCAGTCGCAGGCTTCGGTGCCGCCGGCGCCGGCCTGGATGTCGAGGAAGCAGTTGCTGGGATCGGCCGGGTTGTTGAACATGCGGCGGAATTCCAGTTGCGCCACGTCCTTCTCGATGTCGGCGAGGTCGTTGCGCACGGCGACGAGCGTGTCGTCGTCGTTCTCCTCGCGCGCCATCTCGAACAGCTCGCCGGCGTCCTTCAGGCCCGTGGCCACGCGATCGAGCACCACCACCACGTCCTCCAGGGCCTTGCGCTCGCGACCCAGTTCCTGGGCGCGGGCAGCGTCGTTCCAGAAGTCCGGTGCTTCGGACAGGCGGATGACTTCTTCTAGACGATCTTTCTTGTGATCGTAGTCAAAGAAACCCCCTGAGTTGGGTGGCACGCTCGCCCAGGTCGGCGAGTTGGGCTGCGATCTGATTGAGGCTTTCGGCTTCCATGGTTGTGCTCGTGACTAGGCGGAAAAACCGCGCATTATAGCCCAGGCCGCGACCATCCCCAGCCCTACGGTTCCCATGCCGGCGATCGCGTGGCGCGCCATCTGCCAGCCACCGATCACCAGGGTGAGCGCCGATTTGAATGCCAGGTTGGCCAGCATGGCGAGGGTGACGACGTTGACGACCACGGCGATCGACAATTTGTCCAGATTGAGCAGCCGCATGCTGGACAGCGTGATGGCGTCGACATCGGTCAGCCCCGCCGCCAGCGCTACCGCATACAGGCCGCGCGTGCCCAGCCAGTCGGACAGCCAGGCTGCGGCCAGCAGTACGACGGCATACATCAGGCCGAAACCCAGCGCCGGGCGCAGCTCGGTAGGGTTGCCCATCGCCAGCGGGGGCAGGGCACCCCGCGGCTGCAGCCGGCGCACCCCGTAGGCCGCGCCGAGTCCGCCGACGACCAGCCCGCCGAGCAGCACCGGCAGCAGTTGTGTCAGCACCCCGGGGGCCAGCACCGCAGCCAGCACGCCGAGGCGTACCAGCACCACCAGGTTGGCCAGCACGATGACGATCACCGCGACGGGCAGCATCTCGCTGCTGGCGCGGGCATGGCGACTGAACGACAGGGTGGTGGCCGTCGACGATACCAGTCCGCCGAGCAGGCCCAGCATCACCGCGCCACGCTGCTGCCCGACCATGCGCAACGCGGCATACCCCGCCAGTCCCACGCCCACGATCAGCACCACCATCCACCAGATCTGGTACGGATTGAGTGCGCCATACGGGCCGTAGTTCCGGTTAGGCAGCAGCGGCAGGATGATTAGCGCCAGCACGGCGAACTGCAGCATCGACAACAGGTCGCGGCGGGTCATGTGCTGGCTCAGGCCGCGCAGTTCGGGCTTGAAGTACAGCAGCATCGTGCTGGCGATTCCCAGCATCACCGCCAGCTGGATTTCGTCGTGCCATACCATCACGCCGAGGCCGTAACACAGCATCAGCGCCGCCACTGTCGTCGTGCCGGGATCGCCGTCCTGGGCCGGTGACTGCAGGTAGGCCGCAATCATCATCGCGCCGACCAGGAACAGCCCCACGGCCACCAGCCACAATTCGCCCAGGGTCGTCGCCAGGTGCGCGGCCATCACCCCGAGCAACGCCGTCAGGGCAAACGTGCGCAGGCCGGCCTTCGCCGCCGGATTGCGTTCGCGCTCCAGTCCCATCAGCAGGCCGATCGCCAGCGCCACGGCATAGCGCGGCAGCGAGGCCAGTTCGGGAGGCAGCCAGTTGAACAGTTCACTCATGTCGATGCGGGTTGAGGAAAGAGCGTGGGCGTATCGTAGCGCCAGATTGGCATGAAAGTGGTTCGTCACACGGTGCTTTGCAAACCAGGTCAATGAACTATAGGATTAGGAGGAACATTAAGATATCCATGTCTGATTAACGGAACGAGAGGGGTACACCCATGCTGCTTCGTCTATTTGCGGTGCTTCTGCTTGGCGGGCTTGGCTTGTCCCAGGCCCAGGCAGACTCGAACGGCGCCAGGCTTTATGCGCGCAACTGCGCCGCCTGTCACGGCGAAAAAGGCACGGGCGGCATCGGCGTCCCACTCGCGCTGCCTTCGTTCCAGGCCAGCATCAGCGACGACTACCTGCGCAAGACCATCCATCTTGGCCGCCCCGGCCGGGTCATGCCGACCTTCTCCAACCTGACGGAGGGGGAGATCGAGGCCATCGTCGGCTACGTGCGGTCCTGGAACACCGGGCCGGCGGTCACCTATTCAAGCAAGCCCGTCCAGGGCGATCCGTCGCATGGCCGGCAGCTGTTCCAGAAATACTGCGTCGCCTGCCATGGCGCCAACGGCGAGGGCGCCAAGGGGACGGGCGTGACCTTCTCGCGGCCGCGCGACCTGCCGATCATGGCGCCCGCCCTGCACAACCCGGGCTTTCTGGCGGCGGCCCCCGACGCCATGATCAAGGCGACGCTGATGAAAGGCCGTGCAGGCACGCCGATGATTTCGTTCCTCAAGCAGGGGCTCAAGGAAAAGGACATCAACGATATCGTCAGTTACGTGCGCAGTTTCGAGAAGCAGCCGCTTGCGGGATCGGCGACGGTGCTGGAAGCGGAAAATCCGGTGATCGTGCGCGACTCGCCGTACGACCTGAAGACCACGGTGGAGAACGTCAAGACGGCCGTGACCACCCATAACTTCTTCTACGGCCGGGTGCAGACGCTGGAATACGGCCTGACCGCGCCCGCCAACGAAAACCCGAAACAGGTCATCGTCTATTTCTGCAATATCAGCCTGCTCAACCAGGCGCTGGCCATCGATCCGCGCGTGGGCATGTTCCTGCCTTGTCGCGTCACCATCCTCGAGAAACCGGACGGCAAGGTGCAGGTGATGTCGGTCAATCCCAAGGTGCTGAGCCGGCTGTTCAACAATTCCGAGTTGAATGAACTGTGCGAGCAGATGAAGCAGAACTACACCGCCATCATGGAGGAATCGACACTATGAAGAAGCTGATGCAAAAGATGGGGGCGGCTGTCCTGACGCTGCTTTTCCTGGGCTCGCCTGCAGTTGCGGATGGCCTGCTGATGGCGCGCGTGAATCAGCCTTTTCCCGAGGCGATGACCCTGCTGCAAAGCGCCATTTCGTCGCGCGGCTACACCATCACGCGCCTGCAGCAGGTGAACGAGAACCTGGCCAAGCGCGAATTCAAGAGCGACATGTACCGCGTGGTGTACTTCGGCAAGCTTGAAGAAGTGAGGCGGGTGACGGCCGCCCATCCCGAACTGATCCCGTTCCTGCCGCTGAACATCACGATCTTCGCGGAGGGCGAGCAGGCCATTCTGGTGGCGAGCCATCCGCAGACGCTGCAGCAGTTCTTTCCCGACCCGGCGCTGAAGCCCGTGTTCGAGCGCTGGGAGAAGGACATCGATTCCATCATGGATGAGTTGCGCGAGGGCACCGACTCCTGAGCGGGGCGGCCCGGGCCGGCGTCGGCCGGCCATGACGTCAGCCCGCCTGACGTGCCGGCTCTGACTTTCTGGCCAGCCCCAGCAATGCAAGTCCGCTGAAAGCGGCTCCCGCGTAGAAGGTGAACGACGCGCCCAGCTGGTCCCACAGCAAGCCGGCGACGGCACTGGCGACCAGCATGGCGATGCCGCTCACCAGGTTGAAGAACCCGAAGGCGGTACCCCGAAGGTCGGCGGGCGCCGTGTCGGCCACCATCGTCGCCAGCAGGCCTTGCGTCATGCCCATGTGAACGCCCCACAGCGCAACACCCGCGAGCACCGTTGTCCAGTGATTATCCGTCGCCAGGACCAGGTCGGAGGCAATCAGGACAAGCAGGCCCATCGCCAGGAGTGTCTTGTGGTTCATCCGGTCGGACAACCTGCCGAAGGGAAAGGCCGACGCTGCGTAGATCACATTCATCGCCACCATCACCAGTGGCACCAGCGCAACGGCAATCCCGCCTTGCTGGGCCCGCAACACCAGGAAGGCTTCGCTGAACCGGGCCAGCGTGAACACCGCGCCCACGCCGACTACCCACCAGTACGCGCCGTCCAGGCGCTTGAGGTTTTGCCGGCGAATCGGATTGCTTCGTTTCTCGCCGACATGGCGCTCCGGTTCGCGCACCCCGAACAGCAGCAGCGCAACCGCGAGCAGCCCGGGAATCACCGCCACCCAGAACACGGCGCGGAAGTCGTCGGCCCACAACAGCATCAGGCCAGCGGCCAGGAGTGGCCCGAGGAAAGCTCCCACCGTGTCCAGGGACTGCCGCAGGCCGAACGCCGCGCCACGCGCTTCCGGAGGCGCAATGTCGGCCACCAGTGCATCGCGAGGGGCTCCCCGAACACCCTTGCCAACCCGGTCCAGCAGGCGCGCCGCGAGCACGATGCCGATGGTCGGCGCGATGGCGAACAGCGGCTTGGTCAAGGCACCCAGGGCATAGCCGAATACAGCCAGGCCTTTGCGCCTGCCGAAATAGTCGCTGAACGCACCCGAGAACACCTTGACGATCAGCGCGGTCGATTCGGCCAGGCCTTCGATCAGGCCAACGGCGAAGGCGCTCGCGCCCAGGGTTCCTACCATGAACAGAGGCAGCAGGCTGTGGACCATTTCCGAGGAGATGTCCATCAACAGGCTGACAAAGCCGAGAACCCAGACGCCGGCAGGTATGCGGGGTGGTGCCTGCTTTTCTCCTGTCATTCCGGCCCCTGGCAGAATTCAATACGCAGGCACGCCAAACTGCGTTACCCGGGCTGAAACGCAATGCTGCTCACGCCAAGCCAGTGCCTTGGCCGTGACGCGACAGGGAAAGAAGGTTTTCATCCCCTCGCTCCAGTCGCCGCGGGGGATGACTCGGGGCAGTGGTGGATCTCGATGGTCGAATGAACGATTTCTTCATGCACCGCCAGACGCCCGCGAACTGCGTCTGGCGTCAGCGTATTGTCGTGGGTCACCACGGTCATGGCGCACGAATAAACCTGCTTGCCAACCCGCCAAACATGCAGGTCGGTGATCCGGGTGTCGCCCGCATCCGCCCCGGTTTCCACGGCTTCACGAATCTCGTCGACCACCGGATGATCCATTTCGCGGTCGAGCAGCACCTTGCCCGTGTTGGCAATGAGTCCCCTGGCCCAGACCGCGACCAGCACGGCGCCGACAACGCCCATGACCGGGTCCAGCCAGGACCAGCCGAAAACCCAGCCGCCGAACAAGGCCGCGATGGCCAGAACCGAAGTGGCCGCATCGGCGATCACATGCAGGTAAGCCGACTTCAGGTTGAGGTCATGGTGATGCTCGTGTGGCTGATCATGATGCGCATGACCGAGACCATGTCCATGCGAATGACCATGGTCGTGATGGTGGGCCTTGCCGAGAATCAGCGCACAGACAACGTTCACCCCCAGACCGAGGATGGCGATCACGATCGCCTCCTGGTACCGAATGGGCTGAGGCGAAACGATCCGCTCCACCGAGCCCGCCAGCATCATCACGGCCATGCCCAGAAGGAAGATGGCGCTGGCAAAGCCGCCCAGAATCTCGATCTTCCACGTGCCGAAAGCGAAGCGCGGGTCCTGGGCATAACGGCGGGCCGTGGTGTAGGCCATCGCGGAGAGGCCAATCGCGATGGCATGGGAGCTCATGTG